>JAYVUJ010000281.1:0-3269 GCA_043788035.1 Ferruginibacter sp.
TGTAAAAATTTAAAAGTAGGCACATAACCTGTTGATGGGTCGCTCGCCTTTTTTCCAGTTGCATCGGCTGTAAATTGTAAGAAGTTTACCGTGTAATTATTAGTGTTGCTTACAAAATTAATATGCCCCCAATCATTATTCAAAAGGTTTAGGACATTAAATATATCAAGGCTAACCTGCAGTGTTTTCGATGAGTTAGTCTTGCTTAATTTAAACTCGTGCATAATCTTTGCGTCCAGGTCGTGTACCCATGGAGTGCGCAAGCCATTACGTTCAGCATATTTACCCCTGCGTGTTTTTAAGTAGCTATCATTATCAACAAAAGCATTGAAAGCCGCGCCATTGGCAGCATCCAAAAACATAGTGTTAGATTCTGCAACAGTTGGGATATAAGGCAACGATGAACTACCGTTGATGATGTTGCCTGGCGTACTTGCATAAATTACGCTGTACGGGCTACCCGATGAACCTGAGTAAAAGAAATTAAGCGATGTTGTATTCTTTGCATTCCAGTTAATTGCACCACCTAATGTTGCTACTATATGGTTCCGTAGATCGAAATTAGAATTAGCTAATTGCGGGTTGTTTGGAGAGATGGCTGGGTTATAATCCCAGTTGCTCTGCATAGAGTTGCGGATACCATTTGCAAGGTCTTTTGAGTGCCCATAAGTGTAAGCAGCTGACCAGTTGTAGTTAAATGTTTTATTGTTGCCAATGTTTATGTTATTAGCAAATTTTGATAACTGCGCAGTAAGGTTATACCGGTAACCCTGGCTGGTATTGCTTAACAAAAAGATGTTGCTGTACCGGCTGCTATTGCTAGCACTTGGCGTGTAGACAGGTGTTTCTGTTGGGCCGGTGGTGTAATATTGTGTCTGGTCTTTTTTATTTATCTGCTGAAATTCTACATCATGTATTGTTTTTGTGTACATGCCTTCTGCAGTAAATTTATAGCCTTTACCAAACTTAACATCTACCGCAATGCTTGAGCGCCATACTGCAGGTAACTTAAAATTATTATCAACCAAATCAACTTCCCTGGTCTTAACTGCGCCTGGTGAAATGGCACCAATTGTTGTAACCAAATTTTGTGGAGAAGTTAAAGGCAATACTCCGTTTCCAGTAGCAACACCACCAACAGTACCGCCTGGTAATGCTGCATTTTTAATATCGATATTTTTAAAGTTATTGCCGCTTAATGTATACGCATAGCCTAACCATGCAAAAGGTATCCTGCCGGTAAAGATGCCTGTTCCGCCTCTTACAACCAACGTTTTATTACCTTTAACATCCCAGTTAAAACCAAGCCTTGGCGATATAGCTGCATTGCCAAACCATTTATTATTAAACTGAGCAAAAGGTGTGTGTGTATAAGTTGGGTTAGTAGTATTTACGTTATCAGGAACGCTATTTAATGCACTATCTGTTTCTGGTTGAGAACCTACATAAGAGTAATCTACCCTTAAGCCTGGCGTTATTTTAAAGTTTTTCGCCAATGAAATTTCATCTTCTGCATAAGCACTTAACAAGCCAACATTAAAGCCACTGCCCGGTACATTATTTTTTAATTGATCGTATTCATTTTTAGCAGGGTCGGTTGCGTAAGCGCTACGGATACGGGCTGGTTTATCAGCATCAAAAGCGCTGATGCTATTGTACTGCCAGCGACCGTTCCAGCTATTTACAAAACCATAATTAAACTGGTAAAATTCGTTGTGCGTACCAAAAGTAAATTTGTGTATGCCTTTGGTTACAGTAACGTTATCAGTAATTTCTATCGTCTTTTGTTTCTGGTCGTATATCGCTGCTTCTCTCCAGGTGCCTAACCAAACGTTGCTTGTACCGTTTGTAATATCTGCATAAGGGCTAATAGTGCTGCTGGGCGTTGTACGGTAATCATGCACGTTTACATAACTTACTATTAACTGGTTATTGGTGTTAGCGCTTATTTTACTTTTAAGCTCTGCAACCACATTTATGTTTTTACTGTACTGCGTAAAATCTGTGCTGCCAAACTGAAAGATGTAAGGCGTACGTTCGATATTATTACCCCAGCCTTTGGTATATATACCTCTTACAGTAAGGGTATTGTTTGGGTTGATGTTATAATCTAACCTACCAAAAAACTTGTTGCTTTTGGTAAATACTTTTGCTTGGCTATAACCACCCGCATCAAAGCCTGCAGCCGCAAACTTGCTGGAGATATCTAGTGCTTGTGCCACAGTAATTGATGCGCCTGCATCGCCTGCGTTATAAAAAGTAGGTTCTTGCCTGCGGGTAACTTCTGCGTTAGCAATAAAAAATAATTTATTTTTAATGATTGGACCGCTAATGGTTCCACCGTATTGATAATCGTAAAAATCGCTGCCGATTTTTGAATGGTTTGCATCCGGGCTTTTGCCAATTAATGTTTGGTTACGGCCAAAGCCATACAAAGAACCATGCACCGTGTTAGTGCCGCTTTTAGTAACTGCGTTTACGCTGCCGCCGGTAAAATTACCTAGCTTAACATCATAAGGGGCAAGCTGTACCTGTACTTCTTGTATAACATCTATACTGTAAGGATTGGTACGTGTGCCGCTACCAGCAGTGCCAGCCTGCCCACCGCCACTAACACCACCAAAGCTATTGCTAAAGCCAATGGCATCATTATTTACAGCACCATCCAAAGTGATATTATTATAACGAAAGTTGCTGCCGGCAAAAGAGTTGTTATTGCTTTGCGGAGTCAACCGTGTAAAATCGCTCAAACTTCTGCCAAGCGTTGGCAACACGTTCATTTGTGCCCTGCCCACACTTAAGCCGCCATTTGGGTTTACCTTTCTGCCACCAGTTACAACTACTGCTTCAAGGCTGGTGGTATTTAGTTTAAGCATAACGTTCAGGTCGGGATTGTTGCCCAATGAAAGGTTTAAATCGTCTGCCTTCTCTTCTTTAAAACCAACAAAAGTTACCGTTACTGTGTAAGGACCGCCTGGTTTAAGGTTGGTCATATTATAGATACCTTTTTTGTTTGTCTGGGTTTTGCTGATAGCGCCTGTTGGCACATGCAACAATTGCACGGTTGCCCCTGGTACTACTACCCCTTTGTCATCTGTTACATTGCCGCTTAGAGAAGAATTTGTTTCTTGTGCAAAGCTGCTAATTGATACAAAGAGCAGTACTAAAGAAAGCAATTTTGTTAACGTTTTGTTCATATTGTAAAATTTCTGCAAAGAAAACCTACAAGTGTTAAGGAATTGTGTCTTAAATGTTACGCAATTGTTTCT
>JAYVUJ010000282.1:0-4167 GCA_043788035.1 Ferruginibacter sp.
AAATTTCAGGGTATAGCTTGGCAAGATTAGCCAATACTGTAGGCGAAAAAGCCTTAGCAGCAACCGGGTTTTTTATCAGAGGATATAAAGCAAAAGTAAATATCCTCCTTTTTTTCATTTGATTTCCTTTGAATCTCAATATCCTTTAAGTGCATCACTGTATTGCCTTTGATGGCATAGTGCAGGTTAGGTAAAATTATTAGTTAGGAGTATCAGTGCCTTAGGCCCTTACCTACAAAATAAATTTATCAAAGCGTAAAAATAAAATACAGACCTAGAATTTTGGGTTCATCCAAGTGCGAATAAACTTGCTCTCTTAAAAAACTTATAACTCCTAACTCATACTTTATTAGTGTATCCTGTCGCCCCTTACTTCTATTTCAATCATTACCTCCTTCTCATACGCCAGCCATTGTTTCCACCTTTTGCGTACTCGGTCTTTAGGCAGGTAAGTGTCTGCCAGTTCAATAAACAAAGTGTAATGCCCTGCCTCGCTTTCCATAAACCGGCGGTAAAATTTGCGCATATACTCATCATTCAGGCCTTCGCTTAATCGCTTGAAACGTTCGCAGCTTCTGGCTTCTATTAATGCCATGGTTAGCAAATGGTCTAGCAGCCTATCATCCGGACTGCCACCTTTATGCTGGAATTCAATTAATTTATTTACGTACACATCTTTACGTTGCCTGCCCAATTGTAAATTTCTTTTGTGCAGCTCTGCCAGTACTAACCTGAAATGCCCCCATTCTTCGGTTACTATCGGGCTTAAATCCCTTACCAGCTTATCTTTGTCGCTGTACCTTTGTATTAGCGTAATGCAGGTGGTGGCTGCTTTTTGCTCGCAGTAGGCATGGTCTGTCAATATTTCTCCCAACTGCATTTCCGCAAGGTTTATCCATCTTGGGTCAGTGGGTAATTGCAGCCCAAGTATGTTTTTCACGTCTAAGTTTTCAATATCCATAACACAAAAATAAATAATTGAATTTAGTTTGATGATGTAGTATTTTCTTAATTTACGCAATCAAATTTTTATATGAAGATTTTGCCATTAATTATTTCTACTGCTGTAACGGCTGCCCTTGCCGTTACCTTTAATACAAAATTATTATTGCCTGCGCCACTGGGTAAATTATTGAGCCCGCAGCATGGCATCTGGCAAAACGCGGAAAACACCAATGCTAGCTTCAACCAGAACCTTAATTTCCCCCAGCTAAAAGGGAAAGTAAATGTTTATTTAGATGAGCGCCTGGTGCCGCACGTTTTTGCGGATCAGGAAAATGATGTATATTTTGTACAAGGGTACCTGCATGCAAAATTCAGGCTGTGGCAAATGGAACTGCAAACCCACGCCGCTGCCGGAAGGGCAAGTGAAATTATTGGCAGCAAAGCGTTGGCGCATGACCGTGAGTTTCGCCGTTTAGGCATGGTGTATGCTGCCGAAATTTCTTTAAAAGAAATGGAGAGCGATTCCGTTTCTAAAGCCACCTGCGATAATTATACTGCGGGTGTAAATGCCTATATCAATTCATTAACGCAAAGTCAGTTGCCAATTGAATATAAACTCATTGGTTACCAGCCAGAACCATGGACAAACTTAAAAACGGCGTTGTTTTTAAAATATATGTCGTACGACCTTTCGGCACACGACGATGATATAGAAATGACGAATGCAAAAAGTTATTTCAGCCCTGCAGATTTCGACCTTTTATATCCGTCAAAGCAAGATTCTCTTGATCCGATTATACCCAGGGGCACAGTGTATCCATCACCCAAAATAATAGTAAAAGAACCTGCCACAGCAGACTCATTCTACCTAAAAAATAAAGGCATGCTGGTAATGCAGGAAGAAAAGCCAGACCGCGAAAATGGAAGTAACAACTGGGCAGTTAATGGCCACAAAACAAAAAGTGGTTCGCCCATTTTATGCAACGATCCTCACCTTGGCTTAAACCTTCCGTCCCTCTGGTTTGAGATGCAACTGAGCACGCCAGCCTTCAACGTATATGGCGCAACTTTTCCTGGTGCACCAAGTGTAATTATTGGTTTTAATGATAATGTTGCATGGGGCGTTACAAACGGCGGAAGGGATGTAAGGGATTATTTTGAAATAAGTTTTAAAGATGATAGCCGGGCGGAATACAAGTTTAACAACGAGTGGAAAAAAACTGAGTTTAGGGTAGATACTATCCGAATAAAAGATAGCCTGCCATTTATTGATAGTGTTGCCTATACAGTGTTTGGTCCGGTTATGTACGATAAAAGCTTTGGTGGTGGCAGGGTTAAAAATAAAAAATATTATGCCGTACGGTGGACGGCGCACAACCCGAGCAACGAACTGATAGCATTTAATTTATTGAACCATGCAAAAAATTATAACGATTATTTGGCCGCAGTAAGCAACATGCATACGCCTGGCCAAAACTTTGCTTTCGCCGCAAAAAATGGCGACATAGCCATGCGCACGCAAGGCGAATGGCCCGCCAAATGGAAGGGCCAGGGTGATTTTATTATGCCCGGCACAGATAGTAGTTACAGGTGGCAGGGAATGATTCCGCAAGACGAAATACCTTTTCAATATAACCCAGAAAGAGGCTTTATCAGCAGTGCCAACCAAAAGCCTGCAGATTCCACTTATCCTTATTATTTGGGCAGGGATTATCCGCCTTACCGAGGGCTCATCATCAACCGGAAGCTTACCGCTATGAGCAATATTACACCGGAAGATATGATGGCTATGCAGACAAATAATTATGATGTTTTTGCAGAAGAAGCAAGGCCTGTATTTTTAAAAAATATAAAGGAAGATGGCTTGGACGGCGATGAAAAAAGGTACCTCAATATGCTAAAAGCCTGGGACTTAAACAACGAAATAGCCGCCACAGGACCAACCATTTTTAGCCTGCTATGGAAAAGTTTTGATAGTGTAGTGTATAATGACGAATTTAAAAATGCGCCAACTGTTATTATGCATCCTTTTGAAAGTAGTTTGCTGGAAGGTGTTTTAAGGGATAGTAATTATAAATTTTTAGATAATATAGAAACTGCTCAAAAAGAAACGCTGTCAGACGATGTTACGGCAGCCTTTAAAAATGCTGTGGTACAATTGAAAATTGTTGAGGCAAACGGAAAGCTGCCTTGGGCAAAATACAAAAGTACACATGTTACGCACCTTACAAAATTAGCGCCTTTCAGCAGGGGTAATTTACCCATAGGCGGTGGTAGCCACAGCATTAATGCCACGCGTGATGATCATGGGCCAAGCTGGCGGATGATTGTAAGCCTTACGGCCCAAACTGAAGCCTATGGTGTTTATCCGGGTGGGCAAAGCGGTAATCCGGGAAGTAAGTTCTATGATAATTTTATAGACCAATGGGTTGCAGGAAAATATTACCCTTTATGGATGATGAAGGCCGGCGATGAAAAAGACCCCCGGGTAAAATGGATAATTAGTTTTGGTAGTAATTAACTACTCTGCTAATTTGTTAATGCTCAATACACTACAACTTACACTCCTATAATTTAAAAAGAACAGTATGAAATTTATCGTTTCAATAATATTGATTGCTTTATTAAGCGTAGCCGCTTGCTTATACCTGCCCTGGTGGAGCGTTGCCATTGTTGCATTTATTGTATCTGCATGCATCCCCCAACGGCCATGCAAAGCCTTTATCACGGGCTTTTTTGCACTATTTTTATTATGGGGGGCGCTCTCGTGGTATATCAGCAGCAACAACAATCATTTAATGGCACATAAAGTAGCTATGATTATTTTTAAGGCAGACAGCCCTTTTGCATTGATTGCGTCAACAGCAGGTATAGGCGCACTGGTAGCAGGTTTCGGAGCATTATCGGGCAGTTATTTACGGCGGGCTTAATAAATTTATTTATGCTAATACAGCAGCTATGGTTACCCTTGTTGCCTGTGCGAATGCAATGGCAGCCGAAAGGGTATGACTCACTTAAACGTCAATTTATGTGGAACTCTTCCTAACCTTGCTACCTATATTTGCCCATGCCAATTTATCAGCCTTATTTTCTGGTAAGATATCGTTGCAAAATATTTACAAATCAATACGGGTTACTTATCAGGCATTTTTGTATTAAGCATTAACCGAATTTTTTATTAAAATATTGTTGCATCTTATTTAAATTTGTATAGGATTAGCA
>JAYVUJ010000283.1:0-9579 GCA_043788035.1 Ferruginibacter sp.
CAGGAGTATTTTTGCTAAAATTATCATCGGATGTATTGCCTGTGTGGAATACTTTACTTAAAAAAATAGGCATAAAAAAAGAAGCGTAAATGCTTCGGTTATAATTTATTTGTATGCTACAAAAGCAAAGGGAATTTTATTAATTTTCTTGGAAGAAAGAATCCTTTTGTACAATTATTATTTCTAATAGAAATTTGAATGTGATTCTTTTTTTGAATTCCTGCACGAGAGAAAGTTGGGCCACCCTCTGTAAATAATTCTCTTGCTGAATCAAAGTTTTTTATTCTCTGAAAATCCTTTGCTGATAACATCTTTTTTTATCTCTTCGGATATCAGCTGATGCATAAATTCAATAACAGCACCATCAAGGTCTCTTAACAGTAAATCTTTATTTTTATCTTGGTTGCTATTTTTACTTATGGGCAGTACTTTATTTATTAGCTTGAATTCAGTACTTATTCAATAAAAATAATTTGTGAGGGGATTGATAAAACTAGAATCTGTTAAATTAAGGCAGTAATTTGAAAGAAAATACAGCTCCAACAACTGAAGCTTTTGCTATTTTACCTTTTTTTTCATTGTCTTTTGCCCATTGGAAAGCAGGCTTATAATTGTTTTCCAAAAAAAATCCCATGCCCCCACCAATCATATGGCTTATCGCTTGCCAGCATTTTGTTTGGTTGTGCAAGCAAAGCATTTTGAATTTTTTCATCACAACCATTAAACCCAATAATAAGGTTACCATTGGAATTATACATTAGCCAGCTTGATTTTGAAGCTTTTCAGCCTTTTTTAATCCAGCAAAATTTTTGGTATAATTTCCATTTGTAGTTAAATGCCTGCAGATACAAAAGAATCTAAGATGTCCGCAGAATTCTTTTTTTTCTGATTTAAGTCTTTTAGCTAAATCCATCATTAATTTAATTTATTTCTCCTCCACCTCAATGCATTTACTATTTAAGTAAGTTTTCTAAAAAAATGGATGATAAAGTTTACAAAACTCCTAACTCCTAACTCATAACTCATAACTTCTTAAAAGCTCTTCCTCCTCCAATAAACTTCCTGCTATAATAATCATCTGTCAAACTACTGATAGTTACGCCATTACTTACGCTGCTGTGCACAAAATAATTATCGCCCAAATAAACACCTACATGGCTTACGCCACGTCTTGTGTTAAAAAAAACAAGGTCTCCTTCTTTTAATTCATCCAAAGCAATTTTTTCCGAAGCAACATACTGTTCAGCAGCAGTACGCGGCAGGTTAACACCATAAATAGCAGCTAATACTTTGCCGGAAAATGCACTGCAGTCAATACCATCCTTATCTGCACCACCATACCTGTACCGCGTAGCCCACCATTCATTAATAAGATTGTATAAGGGCATATTGGTAATAGTTTCCACCTCTTTATTCATCATTACAGCATACCTAAACTGTATGGCAGAGCATTGCTCTATACTGCTGCCGCCATTTGTGGGTACCATTGCTGCCCTAACAGCAACCGGATAATCAGTATTCTCCGAAGCCTCCGCACGCAGGTTATCCGCAACTCTATCCGGCGTAATTTCTATACTCTCAATAAACTTTAAGGAAATTTTTGGTATAGCATTATCAGCCAACTTACTGCTTTTAATACTATTTTGGGCGGTTGCAATAGTTGCTTTCCCTAAAAAAATGATATGGGCAATGGCAATAAAAAATAAGTTTTTCATACGTAAACTTGTTGGTTTTGCACGTATGCACGACTTAATCTATCAGTATGTACGCTTCTGTTGGTGCTTAACTTTTTGGCTATTTATCTTTTCTATGCTATAAATCCTGTCCTACAAACAATTAATAATGAAATTCGTTTATGCATTGGCAAATATAGTGCCTGTGTAGTTAAAATGTAACCTTTACCCAATAAGGCTGATTTTTATATGCTTGTGTGGACAAACGAATTAGCAATCAATTTTATTGTTAACGATATTTGTATGCTTGTTTAAAAACTGTTAAACCTTCATTTTGTTTGCAACAACACAGTGTTTATTACCAGTAAAAAACTTAAACCAGGTACCAGTCTTAAATTATTTCTATATATTTCAATATGCAGTTTTCTCATCTTCATACGCATACACAGTTCTCTTTATTGGATGGTGCGGCCTCCATTAAAAACTTATATAAAAAAGCTATTGAAAATAAAATGCCCGCCTTGGCCATAAGCGACCATGGCAATATGTTTGGCGTTTTTGAATTTGTTAAAGAAGCCTATAACCATAAAAATGCGGATGGCACCTTAAAGGTAAAACCGATTGTTGGCTGCGAATTTTATATTACTACAGACCGCACCAGAAAGACATTCAGCAAAGAGGAAAAAGACCCTCGCCACCACCAGATATTACTGGCAAAAAATGAGACCGGCTATAAAAATTTAGTAAAGCTTACATCGCTTGGCTACATAGAAGGCATGTACTCCAAATACCCGAGGATAGATAAGCAACTCATCCATAAATACCATGAAGGCTTAATTGCCAGCACTTGCTGCCTTGGTGGTTTAGTGCCGCAAGCAATATTAAAAAAGGGCGAAGCAGAAGGCGAAAATGAATTTAAATGGTGGCTTAATATTTTTCAGGATGATTACTATATTGAGCTGCAGCGCCATGGCATACCCGACCAGGAAAAGGTAAATACGGTGTTGTTAAAATTTGCAAAAAAGTACAATGTAAAAGTAATTGCCAGCAACGATTCGCATTATGTAGACCAAAAAGATTTTAATGCGCATGATATCCTGCTTTGCATCAACACTGGCGAAAAGCAGGCTACACCTGCCTTGCGGGAGTTTAGCGATGATGATGTAATGACGAAGAACAAACGCTTCGCATTTCCTAACGACCAGTTTTTTTTGAAGACCGGCGATGAAATGAGCAAAGTTTTTGAAGACTTGCCAGAAGCGATCGATAATACCAATGAAGTTGTAGGCAAGATAGATTTGCTCGACTTAAAAAGGGAAATCCTATTGCCGTTTTTTGAAGTGCCTGCCAACTTTAAATCGCAGGATGAATACCTGGAACATTTAACCTGGAGCGGCGCCAAAGGGCGCTATAAAATTTTAACGCCAGAAATTGAAGAACGCCTGCAGTTTGAATTAGGCGTTATCCGAAAAATGGGTTTTGCCGGCTACTTTTTAATTGTGAGCGATTTTATAAAAGCCGGTCGGGATATGGGTGTTTTTATTGGTCCTGGCCGTGGTTCCGCAGCAGGTAGTGCGGTGGCATATTGTATCGGCATTACTAATATCGATCCCATAAAATATAATCTGCTTTTCGAAAGGTTCCTTAACCCGGAACGTAAATCAATGCCGGATATTGATACCGATTTTGATGATGAAGGCCGGCAGAAAGTATTGAACTATGTGGTGCAGAAATATGGCAAGAACCAGGTGGCGCAAATCATCACCTATGGTACCATGGCCGCCAAATCGAGCATTGCGGATGTAGCCCGTGTAATGGATTTGCCTATTGCTGAAAGCAGGGCAATATCCAAGCTGGTGCCAGAGAAGCCGGGCATAAATTTAAAACGGCTGCTGCATGCGCCCATCTCTACTAAAGAAGCAAAAAATGGTGAAAAATCTTTAGAAGAAAAAGAACAATTGCAGGGAGAAGATATTGAAAATGTAAAGAAGCTGCGGGAGCTATATGCAGGCGATAATTTACAAAGCAAGATTTTACATGAAGCCGAAATACTGGAAGGCTCAGTAAGGAATACAGGCATACATGCATCAGCAATCATCATTGCACCTAAAGATTTAACTGATTTATTGCCGGTAGCAACTTCTAAAGAATCAGAACTCTGGCTTACGCAGATAGAAGGCGGTTCTATTGAAGATGCCGGTGTAATTAAAATGGATTTTTTGGGATTAAAAACCCTTAGTATTTTAAAGACAGCGCTAAGCCTTATCAAACAAAACCATGGTGTACACATTGAAATAGATGAAATACCGCTGGATGATGAATTAGCCTACAAGCTATACCAGCAGGGCGATACAAACGGAACGTTCCAGTTTGAAAGCCCCGGCATGCAGAAGCATTTACGGGAACTGAAGCCGGATAAATTTGATGATTTGATTGCTATGAATGCCTTGTACCGCCCGGGCCCCATGGCGTATATTCCGGACTATATTGACCGTAAGCATGGAAAGAAACAAGTGGAATATGACCTGCCGGATATGGAGGAACATCTAAAAGAAACCTATGGCATTACCGTTTATCAGGAGCAGGTGATGCTGCTATCGCAAAAGCTGGCTGGCTTTAGTAAAGGCGATGCGGATGTACTGCGTAAAGCGATGGGTAAAAAACAAATTTCCGTTCTTAACAAAATGAAAGTACAGTTTGTGGAAGGCGCTACCGCAAAGGGTCATCCCAAAGATAAGCTGGAGAAAATATGGACGGATTGGGAAGCGTTTGCACAATACGCTTTTAACAAATCTCACAGTACTTGTTATGCATTTGTGGCTTACCAAACAGCTTATTTAAAAGCCCATTACCCTAGCGAATATATGGCGGCGGTATTGAACCATGCAGGCAGTATCGATAAAATAACTTTCTTTATGGAAGAGTGTAAGCGTATGGGCTTAACCGTGCTGGGGCCCGATATCAATGAATCGAACAATGGCTTTGCAGTAAATAAAAAAGGCGAGATAAGGTTTGGATTCAGCGGACTAAAAGGTGTTGGTGAAAATGCCATTGAAAGTATTATTGAAGAAAGGGTAAAACATGGTTTTTATACTTCGGTATTTGATTTAGCAAAAAGAGTTAACCCCAGAGCTGCCAACAAAAAATCTTTGGAAAGCCTTGTGTATTCCGGCACCTTTGATTGTTTTAAAGATGTAAGCCGTGCACAGTACTTTTACCAGGCACCTGGCGATGTACCCGGGCTGGAAAAGATTATTAAGTTCGGCAGTATCTTTCAAACCCAAAATGCTACTTCCTCCAATACACTGTTTGGCGATTTGCAGATGCCAGATATTGTACCACCAAAATTATCGCTTTGCGAACCATGGCCGCTTGCCACTCAATTAGATTTTGAAAAGGAAGTAACGGGCATGTACATGAGCGGGCACCCGCTGGATAATTTTAAGTTTGAGATGCGGCATTACAACATTAGCCCGCTGGCGGACTATAACGAATTTAAGCTGGCAATCGCCACCCACCCAAACCCGGCAAGGCAATTCCGGCTGGCAGGCCTGGTGGTAGATGTGCAACACAGAATGACAAAAACCGGTAAAAACTTTGGTATACTTACTATTGAAGATTATAGCGGCAAAACAGAGTTTATGCTTTGGAGCGAGGATTATGTAAAGTACACCACTTACTTAGAAAAAGGGCTTATCATTTTGGTGGAAGGAGGCTTTAAAACAAGGTTCAACAGCGAACAATATGAGTTTAAGCTAAGCAAAGTGCATTTGCTGGAAACTGTAAAACCTACGCTAACTAAACAGGTGGTACTGGAAGTACAGCCACAGTTTATTAACAAAGGCTTTATAAATTTTGTAGAAACGAATATAAAAAGCAACCCGGGCAAGACAAGCATCAAGTTCAACGTTGTAGATGTGCGGAATAATTTTAAAGTGGGGATGTACACATTAGAAAAAGGCTTTACGATGAACGATGATATGGCGGTATTTTTATTGGGCAATCCTGATGTGGATGTGAGTGTGGTAACGAGTTAACGGTTAAATATGCAGTATGTATTTCACCACTTCATGAGACAGGAGGTGCCTTTATGTCGCCGATTTAATATCAACACTGACAAATAAATTGTTGATATGTCATAACAACATATTCAAATATTTGGATGTAAATTTGCTTTTCTAAATAATATAAATCATAAAAAATATAATCATGGCACACGAATTCACAGACGCAAACTTTCAGGTTGAAGTTTTAGATTCAGATAAATTATCAGTTATAGATTTTTGGGCAGAATGGTGTGGCCCTTGCCGCGCAATTGGACCGGTAATTGAAGAACTGGCTAAAGAATATGATGGCAAAGTAAATGTTGGCAAAGTAAATGTAGACCATAACCCACAAATATCAATGAACTATGGTATAACTAGCATACCGGCTATACTTTTTGTTAAAGGCGGTCAAGTTGTTGACAAATTAGTTGGTGCACAACCAAAAGCTAATTTCTTGAAAAAGATAGAACAGCACAAATAAACCACTATTTTACCGCAGCAATAAAATCTTGCTGATAGATTTAACTAGGAAAATCCACAACGAAAGACGTGGATTTTCCTAGTTTAAGGTATGTTATAGCATTTTACTTTTATACCAACTATTGCACACGCCCTACACTTAGTGGATAAAGATGATTGAAAAACTGAAGTAAAAACGTGCGACGCCACTGCAGTTCCACCTGGCCGATGTATTGGCCGGGTCAACAAAAATTCAATTAAGAATTAGGAATTACGAATTTTTTCGATGCTTGATATCATTATAATGTTTGATTACTTTTCAATTTGAAAGAACTAAAAACAATAAACCAACAACAAAAAACGGCTTCCTACTCTGCTGCCAGCACCGGCGCTTGATGTACACTTGTAATGTCGTTAGGATTGTGTTTGTGCTTAAACACCAGCAGGAACACCACTGCAATTACTAGCGCATAACTGGCAAAAGCCATCCAGATGCCGTACCAGTCTTTGCTGTTATCGGAAAGGGTAAAATATTTTTGTATTACCAGGCCGCTTACCGTGCTTCCGATAACCGCGCCGAAGCCGTTGGTCATCATCATAAAAAGCCCTTGTGCACTGGCCCTTATAGCAGGATCGCTTTGCGTTTCTACAAAAAGGGAACCGGAGATATTGAAAAAATCGAAAGCCATACCATAAACTATACAAGAAAGTATAATCATCCAAAGCCCATCGCCGGGGTTGCCGTAAGCAAATAGACCAAAGCGCAATACCCATGCAACCATACTAAAAAACATTACATATTTTATCCCGAATTTCTTTAAGAAAAATGGTATGGCGAGGATAAAAAGCGTTTCGGATATTTGAGAGATAGACATGATTATTGCGGGGTACTTTACTGCCGTTAAATCTTTGTATTTATCAACTTTGGCAAAATCGTGGATAAAGGTATCGCCGTACGCATTGGTTAACTGCAGCGCTGCGCCTAACAACATGGCGAATATAAAAAAGAGTGCCATCTTCTTATCTTTAAATAAAAAAAAAGATGTAAGCCCCAGTGCATCTATAACTGATTTTTTTTGCTTTAAAGCCAGTTGTGGCGGGCATTTTGGCAAAGTAAATGCATATATCCCTAAAAATAAAGAGGCGGCAAAGGCCACATAAAACTGATTGGCGGAAGTTTCGAAATGCAGCAGGCTAACCGTCCACAATGCTGCAATAAAGCCTATAGTACCGAATACCCTAATGGGTGGGTAATGGGTTACTATATCTTTATTTTTATTTTTTAAAGCAGTGTAAGAAACTGTAATTGCCAGGGCTAGCGTAGGCATATAAAAGCACATATTTATCAGCAGCACAACAAACATGGTGGTTGGGTCTTTTACCATTGGCAGCGCAAAAAGAGTTATGGCTCCTAAAATGTGGCATATGCCATACAGTTTTTCTGCATTGATGAACCTATCGGCGATAATACCTAATAATGCTGGCATAAAAAGCGATGCAATACCCATAGTGGAAAACAGTGCGCCGAATTTGGAGCCCGTCCACTCGCTTGAATTAGTAACGGGGTCGATCAATGGATATAGCTTGGGCAGGGTCTGGAACCAGTACGCACCAATTGTTATCAGCCACGAACCCCAGATGAAGAACTGAAAAAAACTCATTATAATCAAACGAAGCTTGATACTCATAATTTATTAATTAGGATGGATATCGGAAATAGGTGCTTTAAAATTATAAATACTTACAGCTAAAACAATTATTTTTATACTGGAAGATATACAATAATTGGTTAGTTGCTAAACCAGCACTTATTAACGGGCAAAATATTATTTAAGTACACCATTGCTCTTAATTGCTTTATCCCCCTTATCGCAATAAAGGAGCAACCGCTATTTTGAGTGCTTAAGTAATACTGGCAGCCACATCAAATAGCTTTGTAGCCCAGCCTTTTAGGCAAATAGCTGCGGTTAATGAAATAAATCTTTTACGACCACGTTTGCCTAATGAAAAGCTAACAAGTTACTTTTGACAAACCCAAAACCCATAATGTTGAAAAAATACACTATCCTTTTTATAGTTGCCTTTTGTTTACATTTTATTTCCCTGGCGCAAAAAAAACAAGCTAGTAAAACCTCTGTAAATAATATTACAAGGTGCTTTACCATGGAAAGGTTGCAGAAAATGATGCTGTACAGCCCTCAGCAGAAAACTAGCAAGCCTCAGAACATTAGCAAAGCCAACGCAAAGCCAGGCGGCAATATTGGCAACCGGATTTATACTACAGATGCCGTTATAAACATACCGGTGGTATTCCATATTGTGCTTGCTAACCCATATATAGTTACAGATGCGGTTGTACAATCCCAGTTAGATGAGTTAAATACCGATTTTGCAGGCACTAATGCAGATAGTACCAATGCAGCGGGTTTTTACCCCGTTAGAGGGCATTCCGTAAAAATAAGGTTTGTGGTGGCAAAGCGCACTCCGGGTGGGCTTTTAACAAATGGCATTGATAGGGTTAAGAGCAATACTGTATCCGATGCAAATGCGAACATAGACCCTATCAAGCGTACCTCTTTGGGCGGTGCAGATGTTTGGGACCCCTCTTCTTATTTAAATTATTGGATAAGTGATGGTACTAAAGTTGATGGGCAGGTTATTTTAGGATATGCGCAATTTCCCGGCACGGGCCTACCAGAAGATGACGGCGTTTTTTGTAATATTAATAATTTTGGGATAAGTGACTGCAACTTTAGCAATTTTAACAAGGGGCGTACACTTGTGCATGAAACTGGTCATTATTTAGGGCTATTCCATATTTGGGGAGATGAAGATGCCTGTATCGGAGATGATTTTAGGCCCTTGGCTGGTAATATGGGCGCTAACTCAACGGTTATATTGCCTGACACCCTTGCTAATAACAGCGCACAAGGCAATACCAGCACAGATATAGGAGATACCCCTAACCAGGCAGGCAGTACTAGCGGTTGCCCTACGAGCGTAAAGACAGATGCTTGTTCAAGCACATCACCAGGCACCATGTACCAAAATTATATGGATTATACATCAGATAATTGCTACAGTATGTTCACTAAAAGGCAGGTACAGCGCATGGAATGGATAGTAGACAATGCACGTACCGGGCTGGGAACATCATTAGGCGGTATTGTCCCAACTGCTGCCATTACACTAGATGCTGCTCCGCTGGAACCTGTAAACCCGGGGGGGATGGAAGCTTCAGGCTGTACATCTATCCTTTATCCGGCAACATTAAATTGCCCTGGCGCTATTATCCCTGAAGTAAGGATTATAAATAATGGTACCGTTTCGCTCACAAGCCTCAAGGTAGGTCTATCTGTAAATGGTATTGTGCAGGCGCCTGTAACCCTTGCTTTTGCCGG
>JAYVUJ010000284.1:0-2486 GCA_043788035.1 Ferruginibacter sp.
AATCAAGGCTGCATTTGCAAATGAACTACTTAATCCTAAAAATAAAACAATGAACGATACTTTCAACTTCAAACGGTTCTTGCTGCTTTTGCAGAAAACCTTGCTGGAACGGCCAATGCAGCTTTTTGGCTTCACCGGGCTGATAATACTTTTGACACTCGTGTTTTATTTTGTATTCAAATCAATTGAGGGGTTTGAAGAAGCGCAAGATTTGACATTTATGTGGGGGCTGGTTTGCGGAGGAAGCTTTATGTCATCTTTTATATTTTCTTATTTTTTTTCCAATGCTAGTGGCTGTTCTTACCTCACCCTTCCTGCTTCGCATTTTGAAAAATGGCTTTGCGGAGTGTTGATCGCTGGAATATTGTTCCCTTTGGTTTTCTTGCTTTCTTACCGCGCCATAGATGCCAGCTTTGTAGCATTATATCACCAAAGCCTTAACGCCTCTGCTCCTTTTTACAAAGAGAAATATGATGCCGTTTATATGTTTGCTTTTGACGGCAGAGTTGCTAACAAAGTTTACCCGATAATATTCTTCACTTCGGGTGCAATGGTAGTGGGCTCATTGTATTTCAATAAAGTTGCCTTTATAAAGGTAGCATTGGTTTTAACTGTTTGTTGCCTGGGCATTTTTGGATTAAACTGGTTGGTAGCAAAAAGTGTTTTCGGTAGCATAGAAGCGCTTTTTCCTTTCAGAAATGTACATATTATTCTAGGTAAAGAAACAGGCTCGATAGACCTTCCAAAAACACCACAACTAATTAGTACTTACTTGCTTTGTTACATTTATCCGGCGTTATTATGGGTATTGGTATATGTGCGACTAAGGGAAAAAGAATTTTAAATTACAGGCATGGACTTTAGAGATAACCCCGCAATATACATCCAGATAGCAGAATATGTTTGTGAACAGATACTATTGAAAAAATGGAATTTGGGAGATAAGGTCATAAGCATTAGGGACCTTGCTATTAGTATGCAAGTAAACCCCAACACGGTTCAACGAGCTTATGATTTTTTGCAGCAAAAAGAAATTATTACCAATAAAAGAGGCATTGGCTATTTTATAGAAACAGGTGCTATGGAAAAGATACTGGTTTTTAGGAGAGAACAGTTTATTGAAAATGAACTGCCCGTATTTTTCAGGAACCTCTATCTTTTAAAGATTGACCTTAAGGATATTAAGCTGCAATTTGATCAATTTATCAAAGACAATTTTAAAAATAAATAAATATGAAATTAAGTACAAGTATATTAGTAACTATGGTGCTGGTGCTGCTTGCAGGGGTGTTGGCTTCTAACCTGGTAATGAAGAAGTCGTTCGATAAGATGGACAAGAACGATACGTATTGGAACTACAGGAAGGTATTAGAAAAGCCCTTTCGCTACCTCAAGGTATTGGGAGGCAATAGTACAAAAATAGCTTTTGAACAAAGCCCCAACTGTTCCATCCGCGTGCTGGATGAATGGCTCGAGCATGAGGAAGAACTGATAACAACAGCTGTAAAGGACGATACCTTATTTGTAAAATTTGTGTACAATAGCAAAAGCCCTGACGAGAAATGGTGGATGGGAAGGACAACACTGGTGCGCATATTTTCTCCGGAACTTTTATCGATTGATGGATATGATACTAATATAGCAATGTACAAGCTTAAACAGAAAAATATTACCATCGCAATGGCTGGCAAATCATCTTTTGAGATGGAAAGCAATATTGCCCTGCTTGACAATGTGGTAGTTTCTCAAAAAGATTCATCACAAATAGTAATTGAAATGTCGCCGGAATATCAACCTAATAAAGGAGCTGCTAATCCAAAAAATAGCTCAGCTATAATAAGCAATGAGGCAATGGCAATTGGTTCGGTAAAGGCAACCTTGCAAGGCAATACGGTGCTTGATATTGGGCATGCACAAGTTGGCACATTACAACTTAAAATTACTGATAGTGCTGCCATACTGCTATCTGGGGGCACCTTAAAGAAATTCAAACTATAGCTATTTAATCGAAAGCGCAATCATCCAAACAATCACTACACTTTCTTTTTTTGGTGCTGCTATTAATTTTATCTTAACCAGCCATACACCAGCTTAAAAGCATTTGCGTAATTTTAAAAGAAGCACACAAACTTATATCATTAATGAAAAGTGTACAGCATAGATAAGCCGCCTGTTTTATTTTGATAATAAGGCATTACCACTGTATGTGATACGCTGTTTTTGAACAACAGTTTCCGGATAGCAGGATACACAATATAAGCCAGCTTTGTTGATGCAATGCCAACACCGGCACCAGCAATAACGTCGCTTAGCCAATGCTTGTTATTATACATCCTAAGCAAGCCGGTTGCTGTAGCAGTAACATATCCCCCAACACCGTACCAGCCGGATACCTCCTTATATTCTTGCCGCAAAAATTCTGCGGAGGCAAAAGCTTCGGCTGTATGGCCGGATGGGAAAGACAAATTTGATGAACCATCCGGGCG
>JAYVUJ010000285.1:0-3618 GCA_043788035.1 Ferruginibacter sp.
GTGCCCCAGCATGTTTATTGGGATGATTATTATAATAAACGTAACTACAAGCCCAACGGAAAGAATGCTAAAAGTGGCATTAGCCTGCTATTACAATATCCGCAAATGGCGTGGGCATTTTGGCTGTTGGTTTTATTGTTGGCTTTGTACATTTTATTTGGAGGCAAACGGCGCCAGCGCATTGTAGATACAATACCGCCAAACACCAATACAACTGTGGCTTTTACAGAAACTGTAGGGCATTTATATTTGCAAAAGAAAGATAACCGAAATATTGCTGATAAGATGATAATGTATTTTCAAGAACATATCCGCAAGCAATACTTTTTAAATACCAGCCAGGTAAACGCCGGCTTTATAGCTACCTTAAGCAGAAAAAGCAATACACCACAAGCAAATACAGAAGCCTTGTTTGCTTTAATATTGGAAGTGCAGCAATCAGCGCAGATAAGCGATGTGCAATTATTATTATTGAACCAGCGTATTGAAAATTTTTATAAAAATAAACTCTAATGGAAGAAGATGTTTTTCAGCAACGTACAGATCTTTCGGGCCTTAACCAACGGATATATGCCATCCGCAATGAGATAGGGAAAGTAATAATTGGGCAAACTAAAATGCTTGACCTGTTAATAATAGGGCTGCTTTGCGATGGCCATATATTAATTGAAGGCGTGCCCGGCGTTGCAAAAACGCTCACGGCAAAATTGGTGGCTAAAATAATTGATGTTGATTTTAGCAGGATACAATTTACACCCGACCTTATGCCTAGCGATGTGGTGGGCACCTCTGTTTTTAATCCTAAAGAAGGAGATTTTTATTTTAAGCCCGGCCCGGTTTTCAGCAACATTATTTTGATAGATGAAATAAACAGGGCACCAGCAAAAACTCAGGCAGCATTGTTTGAGGTGATGGAAGAACGGCAGGTAACTGTTGATGGTGTTACTCATGAGATGCGTTTTCCGTTTATAATTTTAGCCACCCAAAACCCAGTAGAGCAGGAGGGTACCTACCGGTTGCCGGAAGCCCAGCTTGACCGTTTTATTTTTAAGATAGATGTGCAGTACCCAAACCTGCAGGAAGAAATAAGTATCTTAAAAAGCCAGCACGGCAACACCCAGGCGGTACTGCTGCAACAGGTGAATAAAATTTTATCCGTTAGTGATATACAGGAATATAGGGCCATTATACAAGGTATTGTTGTAGAACCACGCCTCATTGAGTTTATAGCCAGGATTGTGATTGAAACCCGTAACAACCCCGCGCTCTATTTAGGTGCTTCACCAAGAGCTTCACTGGCAATTTTGAGGGCGTCAAAAGCAGTGGCAGCCATTAAAGGAAGAGATTTTGTTACACCGGAAGATATAGTAGAAATGGCAACCCCGGTACTACGCCACCGTATTATTTTAACGCCCGAAAAAGAAATGGAAGGCGTTACTGCAGATGAATTAATTGAAAGTATATTAAAGGCTATTGAAGTGCCAAGATAAAATTGGTTTAAAAACTTTGCTAAAAATTCGCAGGTTCCTCTAGTTTTTAATCTGCCTATCTGCAGCAAAAAATGTTATTCTTACAATTTTTATTATGCGTATCATAAACAAATATATTGGTGGCCTTTATTTAGCAACACGATTTTATGTGGTAGTAGGTATTTGTATTTTGCTGTTTGTGGTATCGTTTTTTTATACGCCTTTATTTATCATCCCCAAAATATTGTGTTTTGTAATATTGGTTTTGCTGATGATAGATTACCTGTTTCTTTTTATTATTGGTAAAACGCCGCAGGTTAAAAGATTGATGGCCGAAAGGTTTAGCAACAGCGATGAAAATAAGGTAACGATACAGGTAACCAACACCATGCCTTTTGAGCTGTACCTTGAAATTATTGATGAGTTGCCCATTCAATTCCAAAAGCGGGATTGGGTTATTTATCAGCACATCAAAGCCAGGCAGCAAAAAAATATTATGTATACTTTAAAGCCCACCGAAAGAGGCGAATACGAATTTGGCAATATTATAGTGTACGTCTGTTCTATGCTGAGCTTGTTTAAGCGTCGGCACGATATTGAAGCGGCTGTTATGGTGCCGGTATATCCTTCGTTTATGCAGCTGCGTAAATATGAGTTGTTATCCAAAACAACCATACAATCCGAACATGGCAATAAACGCATGCGCAAAATGGGGCATAGCATGGAGTTTGAACAGATAAAAGAATACGTTCGGGGCGATGATATACGGACCATCAACTGGAAAGCCACTGCCCGTAAATCATCTTTGATGGTGAATAATTATACGGATGAAAAAAGCCAGCAAGTGTACTGCCTGATAGATAAAGGGCGATTAATGAAAATGCCTTTTGGTAATTTAAGCCTGCTGGATTATGCCATTAACAGCACGCTGGTATTGAGCAATGTGTGCCTGCAAAAGCAAGATAAGGTTGGGCTGATAACATTTGCTAATAAGATGGGTACAGTGCTGGCTGCTGATAGAAAGCCGATACAGCGGGCTAATATTTTGCAACTTTTATACAACCAGGAAACTGCTTATTTAGAAAGCGATTACGAGATGCTTTACCTGCAGGTACGCAACTGCATAAAGCAACGCAGCCTATTGATTTTATTTGCCAATTTTGAATCTTTATCCGGCTTAAAGCGGCAGCTAAATTATTTACGCTCTATTGCAAGGCATCATTTACTAATGATTGTTTTCTTTGAAAATACAGAGCTGCAGCAGCTTTCGTCTATCAATGCAACCAACGTGGAAGAAGTATATGTAAAAACTATCGCCGAGAAATTCGCTTTTGAAAAAAGGCTGATCGTTAAAGAACTTTCCAAGCATGGCATATTATCTATATTAACTTCTCCCGAAAATTTAACGGTAAATACTATTAATAAATATTTAGAATTAAAGGCGAGGCAGGCGATATAGGGTATTGACCACCGTTTCCTAAAGCGGGTTATTGTATGAGTTTGCTTGTTGCTGGTATATTTTACCTATTTATAATTTTGTTGCTTAGAGCTTGCGGGCTGTGATTATTTATTACACGCTTACACTACTAATATGTCCCCTGCTTAGTGGTAAAATTTCGGTGAATAACTGAAGTAAAAAATACATCCTTCCTGCTCTCTTTAGGAGGGTTCTTAGAGTAAGCCAGTAAAAAATTAAAAATTAAGAATTATTACCGTTAAGTTAAACGGTTTTTGCACCGTAGGGGTCAAGCTCCCATCTCCCCCTGGAGAGGGGCTGGTGGTGAGGTTTTTAAAAAAACAAGCCTTAACTTAATGCCATTGAATTAAGAATATAAAACGCCTTGCCGCCTTACCCCCAAATATATATACCTTAAAAGTGTATTAAAAAAGCTTTACCGCCTCACAGGCAAAACCAACCTTGTTATGTTACCTTCGCAAAAAATTACCATTGGCACGTAAAGAAACATACCGCTCTAAGCACAATACTAAATTAGGCGAAGATGCCCCCTTAAGGCAAGAGCGCAAAGAAAGGGTGCCGATTGACGCTGACAAACAATTGCCGTACGCCATTGGTAAAATGTTGCTGATAGATAAGCCCCTGCACTGGACTAGTTTCGATGTTGTGCGAAAGCTACGGGGCATTTTGCAG
>JAYVUJ010000286.1:0-2261 GCA_043788035.1 Ferruginibacter sp.
CAAGGAGGGTTCTGATGCCGCTGGAGTTGCTACTATAATTACGAACGAATCAATCGTTTCTACTAAGAAAAAAATAATTGTTTTAGGTAGCGGGCCAAACAGGATTGGCCAGGGTATTGAGTTTGATTATTGTTGCGTACATGGCTTGCTGGCGGTAAAAGAAGCAGGCTACGAAGCCATCATGGTAAATTGCAACCCTGAAACGGTATCTACAGATTTTGACATTGCTGATAAACTATACTTTGAACCGGTTTTTTGGGAACATTTGTGGGAGATAATTGAATACGAAAAACCTGATGGCGTAATTGTACAATTGGGCGGGCAGACAGCACTTAAATTAGCTAAAAAGCTTCACGAAAAAGGCATAAAAATTATAGGCACTTCGTTTGATAGCATGGACATTGCGGAAGACCGTGGCCGGTTCAGCGATACGTTAAAAGAGCTCGGCATCCCTTATCCAAATTACGGCACTGCTTACAATACGGATGAAGCGATTGAAGTTGCCAAACAAGTTGGTTACCCGGTGTTGATTCGCCCAAGTTATGTAATTGGTGGGCAGCGTATGAGGATAGTGCTGAATGATGACGAACTGGAAAAAGGCATTTTAAGTTTGATAAAACATTTGCCAGGCAATAAAATTTTGATCGATCACTTTTTAGACCGTTGCCAGGAAGCGGAGATAGATGCCATTTTTGATGGAGAAGAATTCCACATCATGGGTGTAATGGAACACATTGAGCCTGCAGGCATACACAGTGGCGATAGCAATGCGGTGTTGCCACAATTTAACTTAACCCCACTGGTAGTTACAACCATGGAACATTACGCAGAAAAGATAGCCCGTTCGCTCAAAATAAAGGGCCTGATAAATATACAGTTTGCTATTAAAGATGGTAATGTGTTTGTGATTGAAGCCAACCCAAGAGCAAGCCGTACAACGCCTTTTATAGCCAAAGCGTACCAGATACCTTACCTTAATATTGCTACTAAAATAATGCTGGGCGTAAACAAAATAAAAGATTTTACGTACGAGAAAAAGCTAAAGGGCTTTGCTATAAAAGAACCGGTTTTTTCTTTTAACAAATTTCCCGGAGTAAATAAAGAACTAGGGCCAGAAATGAAGAGTACGGGTGAAGCGATACGATTTATTAAAGATTTGAGGGATCCTTATTTTAGGCAGTTATATAAAGAAAGAAGTATGCATTTGAGTAAGTAGAGTTAAACATTTATTGTAAAAACCTGTGAGTTATTCTTTAGTAATGGCTCACGGGTTTTTACATTTTGAGCAACTGATTTTTATTTTTTATATTGGGGTATGCAATTGCAGATAGAAAATTTTATTGCTGATGTAAATGGTGTTCTTCACGATGGTATGCCTGATGAAGAATTTTTCAATTTTTGTCAGCAGAATAAAAATTTGAGGAGAGAGATCACAATAAGCAAATTTACATCATGGCTCCTACCGGCTTCTATGCTGGAAAATTTACTACAGATATAATTACAGAATTAAATCTTTGGAACAGAAAATCTAAAACAGGAGAAGTATTTGATTCTTCAACCGGATTTTTATTGCCTGATGAAGCGATGTTTTCTCCAGATGCAGCCTGGGTTAGCAATAAAAAAATAGCCCTGCTTACCGAAGAAGAAAAAAATAAATTTGCACCGCTTTGCCCCAATTTTATAATCGAATTAAAATGCAAGTCTGATAGAATAAATCATTTAAAAAATAAGGTCCTTAAGTGGATTGAAAATGGGGCTCAATTAGCTTGGCTGATTGATGCAGGGGAGAATCAATACTATTATCTACAGGGAAGATAATAGTATTGAATTTATAAAAGGCTTTCATAATAAACCCTCCGGCGAAAACATACTGCCCGGCTTCGAATTAGATTTGCAGCTACTTCAA
The DNA here is from genome assembly GCA_043788035.1 of Ferruginibacter sp. Taxonomy (GTDB): domain Bacteria; phylum Bacteroidota; class Bacteroidia; order Chitinophagales; family Chitinophagaceae; genus Ferruginibacter. The sequence goes on from JAYVUJ010000286.1 coordinate 1,907, forward strand.
TAATGCACCAATCCCAACTTTTATTGTACCTTGGGCATGTCCCGCCCCTTTAACGTATCCCTTTGGAAAAAGCGCCTTTTATCAGGCTGCTGCCCCCTATAGCAGGCATCTTATTGCAGTGGTACTTTCAAGTACCGATTGCTATGGCTATACTTAGCTTAATACGTTTCAGTATTGCTTATAATTTATTTTTTCTATTGCCACTTTCTTTACGTTTTAAAATTCAATGGCTGCAAGGTATTATTTTACACTTGCTATTAATAACACTTGGCTTGCTGCTTACCTGGCAAAAAGATGTACGGCACACAAGCAATTGGTTTGGGCAATATTACCATGATAGCGATTATTTAGTAGT
>JAYVUJ010000287.1:0-4948 GCA_043788035.1 Ferruginibacter sp.
ATGCTTCCTGCGGTAACTACTGCTGTGCAATCAACATATCTTACAGGAAAATGGCCGTCCGAACATGGCATCGTGGGTAATGGTTGGTACGATAGGGAAGACAGTGAAGTGAAATTCTGGAAGCAGTCCAATAAACTGGTACAGGCTGAAAAAATTTGGGATAAAGCAAAAAAAGTAGATCCCTTATTTACTTGTTCACAAATGTTTTGGTGGTACAATATGTATTCTTCTGCTGATTATTCTGTAACGCCACGTCCTCAATATTTAGCCGACGGTCGCAAGCTTCCGGATTGTTATGCGCAGCCAGCTGAGCTTAGAGATATTTTGCAGGAAAAATTAGGACAATTTCCTTTATTCCAATTTTGGGGGCCTGGTGCAAATATTAAATCCACTCAATGGATTGCTGATGCATCGATGTTAAGTGATGATTTGTACAATCCAACCTTAACGCTAATCTATTTACCGCATCTTGATTATTGTTTGCAAAAATTTGGCCCGGATATTTCACTGATTAAAGATGAATTAGTAGCGATCGATAAAGTAATTGAACAACTCATAACTTTTTATAAAAAGAAGAATACGAAAATTATCCTTCTTTCCGAATATGGTATTGCTCCCGTAAATAAACCAATACATTTAAACAGAATATTTAGAGAACATAGCTTATTAGCAATCAGAACAGAAGGAGGATTGGAATTATTAGATGCTGGTGCATCCAAAGCCTTTGTAGTAGCTGACCATCAGGTGGCGCATGTTTATATAAATGATGCGTCTGTAACTGAACAAGTAAAAAAAATATTGGAAAATGAGGTTGGCGTAGAAATGATTCTTGATAACGAAGCACAAAAAAAGCAGCATTTAAATCATCCCCGTTCAGGAGATTTAGTGTTGATGGCAGCAGCTGAAAGTTGGTTTACTTATTATTTTTGGTTGGATGATGCAAAGGCGCCGGATTATGCCCGTTGTGTTGATATCCATAAAAAACCAGGCTACGATCCGGTTGAAATGTTCATGACATCCAAATTGCGTGCAGGCTATAAATTATTAAGGAAAAAAGTAGGCTTCAGGTATGTGATGGATGTGATTCCGCTGGATGCTACTTTAATAAAAGGTTCGCATGGACGAATAGGTGTTGATGATAAATATTGTCCTGTTATCATCACCGACCAAATTTTAGACTATAAAAATATAACTGCTGTTGATGTTTTTGATATTATTTATCAGGAATTGAACGGATAATTTTTTAATGATACTGATGTCAACAATAAATTTCATCAAATCTGGTTCCGTATACCTTCAGTTAATTTAGTGCTTCTTTTTGATAAAATCAACTAAATAAAATAATAAATAGGACTTATTTTAAAGACTGAAATATTTAAGCTATTTAAAAATAAACTAACTTACTGTAGCATTAATTTTTTGCTAAAAAGAAGTTAGATGACGTTCAGCTTAAAACATTTATTTCCCTTTTATTTTTATTAATTAGCTGTATTCAAGCAATAAGTGCGACATATGATTTTAGTAAATGTACCTCACTAGCAGATTTGTAACCAAACTTTCTAATGGGTCTGTTATTAATTATTTTTTCTACGTTTTTTCCCTGGCAATAATAACTATTATTGCCGTTTTACCTTTCAGATAGCATGATTAAAAAAATATTCTTTTTAATAGTAGGAAAAAATATGCAGGCTCAATTTTCGGCGTAATAATTTACCATTCGGCATTTAATGTAGGGATGATTTATTGTATATTTTATGCCTTATAATTTGGATAGCGGTTAAATAGCAGCAGCTTGGCATAACATTTTACCCTTATGATAATTTCGTTCTTTCAATTTAAAAAGCTGTGGGCAATAAAAATAAAGAAATGAAAAGTCTAGGCACTTATCATTTGGTAAAACTATTGGTTAGCGTGGCAATGCGTACACCATTTTACCGCCAACATAAGTCTCCAATACTTTAACGCTATCAATAGTAGCCGGTGCTATTTCGGTAATATCTTTATCCAATATTATAAAGTCTGCAAGCTTTCCTGCTTCTAAAGAGCCCCTGTTTTTTTCTTGAAATATAGCGTAAGCGCCATCAATGGTATAAGCTTTTAATGCTTCCTGCACAGTTATCTTTTGTTCAGGTATCCAGCCGTTGGGGTTTTTTCCATCTAACGTACGCCTTGTAGTGGCGGCGTAAATGCCTAGCAGGGGCGAGGCGGGTGCAACAAACCAGTCACTGCCAAAAGCCAGTGTAGCTTTTGAATCTAACAACTCCCGTAAGGCATAGCTATGTTTTGCCCGCTCATGGCCAATTACTTTTTCGGCCCATCGCCCATCGTCTATGGCGTGGTATGGCTGCATGCTGGCAATTACTTTTAGTTGTGCAAACCTTTTAATATCGGCGGTATCCAAATGCTGTGCATGCTCCATCCTAAAACGCCTGTCCCTATTGCCATTCAGGGTTTGTACCTTTTCATAAATATCTAAAAGCATGTGGATAGACCTATCGCCAATGGCATGTACGGTAACTTGTAAACCCACGCTATCAGCAGCTTTTACCAATTGGTAAAGCGAATCTCTTTGAACAACGAGTAAGCCGGAATCATTTGGCGCATCGGTAAAGGGATGTTTAAAGGCAGCCGTATGAGACCCTAATGAACCATCCATAAAACCCTTTACTATACCAATGGTAAGCCAGTTATCGCCCCGGCCGGATTGCTTAATTTTATCTGCCAACTGCTTCCAGTTGGTAAGCATCATTGCGCCATATACACGGGTTATTTGCCGCTGCTGGTCGTGTGCACGTTTAAAAACATCCAGGTAATTATTTACCCCAATGCCGGTAAGGCTAACTACAGAAGTTACCCCATTGGACGCAACATATTTCATGGCGGCGTCCATAGCCCTGTCTTTTATTTCTGCAGATGGATCGGGTATTGCTCTTTGCACCAGCTCTTCTGCATTATCTATAAGAAGCCCGGTTGGCTGGCCATTTTTTCGCTCGATAGACCCTCCGCCTACGTTGGGTATAGCATCTGTAATGCCTGCTATCTGTAATGCCACCGAATTGGCTAAGCCCATGTGACCATCAACACGATTAATCCACACCGGATTATTTTTTGTTATGGAATCTATCCAGCTCTTATCGGGCAGTTCTCCATCCCAGTTTTTATGGTCCCAGTTGCCGCCCATTATCCATGTGCCAGGCTTTACAGTTTTTGCATATTCCTTAATGCGCTGTATAAATTCGGCAGGTGTCTTAACATCCCTTAATTGCACGGAAGCCATCATATAGCCACCATCTATAAAATGAGTATGGTTATCAATAAAGCCGGGCACTATCAACTGGCCTTTGGCAGCTTTAATAACCAACGTTTTTTTATTTATGTAAGGTTTTAATTCTTTTTCAGAACCAACGGCTATTATTTTATCAGCGTATATCGCCATAGCATCTGCCCATGGCTGGGCGGCATTGCCTGTCCATATTTTACCGGTAACCAACTTGTCGGCAACTTGTGCTGTGGCGGTAAATTGATGCGAAGCAATTAGCATGCAGAGCAAGGTTATTGTACATTTATAGGTTTGCGATAAGAAAATAGAGGTGTTAGTTTTTGATAGCATGGTTTGTTTATTTTTTATAGAATTAGTTGTTTCCTGTGCAAAGTGTTGTTACTATTACTTTTCACTGGCCTACGCTTACTTTTTTTAAATTAAAAGATAACAAAAATAATCAAGCTCGTCCATATGAACCGGTTCAGGCGTTTCTGAAAATTAAAAGACTAAAATAGTAACTGTTGTTCTACAATCAACGAACTCGCCGCCAGGCTTAAATAATTGGTTAACTGGCCCCGGCACAAACAAGGTTAATTTCTTAACGGTTGATGTTTACTTTGTCCTGCACGTTTTATATAATGGCGTTGCCAGCTTAAGGAGGCGCAGGTAGCGCTTTATGCTATCTATTATTTTATTACTTAAATTAAGGTAAACAAACATTGCAGCAGCCCCCAAAATTTACTTAGAAAACTTATCTCTTTATGTAAAGAAGCAACGTTTTTATGTGCAGAACTAGGGTTTTCACGCAAAGTACTAACGTATTCAAATAGTGAATTACTCTTTTCTATTACGAAAGGTAGTTTTTCAAGTAAAAAATTTTGCTTCCTCTTGTAGATTACAAATAAATATTAACCAGGCGGAAACTCTTTTTAATCATGGCTTCTTTAAAAAAAATTTATAGCCAAAAAACTACACAAACTTGGTAATACGGCTACCCATAAGGTTATGCAGGTAAAGTAACTTGCAGGTATATCAACATGCATAGGTAACAAATCAATATCCTATCCTAACGAAAAAAATCCACTACGTGCCGAAAGGCAACTTTGAAAAACCCTGCAACAAGGGTTTTTTTATTTTGAAGAAGATGCGCGGCAGCGACAAGGGCGCTTATAAATGAAGGTTGTTTTATTCCTTATCTTTTTTGAGAAATTATGGCATCCTGCCTTGATAAAGCTGCCTGGTTGTGTGGCGCCAATAAATAATTATTGTTGCTACTCTCAACACCGATACTACCGGAGATAGAAAATGTTTTGGCGTCATTAATATACATCAACCCCAGCTCTGCCCTTGAATACATATCGAAGTGGTTCCCCGTAAAGCCATTGCCCTGCCCAAATTTATTGTTATTATAAGATACGAAAGCATGATTAAAATTGATATAGGCAGGTGCCAGGGATACACCAGCAAAGGCAATCCAGTTTTTAGTTATGGTGCGGTTTAACTGCAGCCCGATAGGCACTGAAAACATACTAGCGCTACCACCATTAAAAAAGCCATAGCTTGTAGAAAGCCCGATATACTTGCTAACAGACCATTTTTTATTTGGCGTACTATCCAAAAGGTAGTTGTGGTTTGCAAGTGGATACCTTTGTGCATAACCAATATAGTTAAGTGGCAAGCCGGTTT
>JAYVUJ010000288.1:0-2021 GCA_043788035.1 Ferruginibacter sp.
TTTTCATTAGCCCAGGATTTTTCTGCTACCTTACCCATTTGTTTTAAAATAAATTTTGGTGCTATGCGGCTAATTAATTTAAGCATTATTGACATGCCAGGCAGTATTTCAAATTTATCTTTCATCAATCCTTTAATAGCAATAGCAACCACTTTATCAGGCTCCATCATCATCTTGCTATCAAAGTCGCCTGCAAATTTATCGCCCAAAGGCGTATTAGTAAGCGGTGCTAATAATTCAAATACTTTAATGTTTGTTTTTTTTAACCGAATACGCAAACCTTGCGTATAGGCATGCAGCCCGGATTTAGTAGCACTATAAACTGGCGACAAAGCAAAAGGCACATAGGCTAAGGCAGAGGTGACATTTACTATAGCAGCTGTTTTTTGTTTTAGTAAATGAGGCAAAAACTGCTGTACCATCCATACCGGGCCTGATAAATTAATAGCAATCTCCCGGTTTACATTGTCCACGGTTATGGACGTATCCAGTAAATTAAGGTTACGCATTTCACCTGCATTATTTATTAAAATATTAAGGGTGGGAAATTGTATGGTTACCTTTTTAAAAAGTTCTATTATAGCTAATGGGTCGCTTACATCGCTTTTAAAAATAAGCGCTGTAGGCAATTGCTTTTTTATTTCATCAAGCTTTGCCTGGTTACGGCCGGTAATAATTACCGTATTGCCAAGGTTAACCAGTTGTATGGCAAACTGCAAACCAATGCCACTTGAGCCCCCGGTTATTAAAATTGTATTGTTGGTTAGTTCCATTTTATTTTAAAATTTGATCGCACAAAGGTGCCGTTTAAAGAATATTGGTTGTTTGCAAATATCAATCCCTTGTTTGCAAAATTTAAACCAGAGGCGCTACGCATGTAGGACGCATCATTTTTTACTTAACCACATAGGCTGTTGCTTGTTCACCCGTTTATATATTATACAATCGGGGGCATGTGCACCGGGCAAATAACCAATGCTCATTAAAAACTCATTTACTATTTCGCCGCCTGTAAATTTAAATGTTTTCTTAAAAAGCTTTACCCACTCTGCTATCGGTAAGGGGTGATGATACCGCAGCCACTTTTCAAAAGACCCATACTCATTTTGTAATGCTAGTATCGCCTTTGCATTTTCTATAGCAGCGGTTACCTTTAAGCGGTTGCGTATAATGCCAGCATCTGCTAAAAGCCTTTCCCTATCAACCTCTATATAAGCTGCTACTTTTTTAACATTGAAATTATCATAGGCTTGCCTAAAGGTTTTTTCTTTCTTTAAGATGATTTCCCAACTTAGCCCTGCCTGGTTAATTTCAAGCACCAGCCGGCAAAATAATTCGTTGTCATCATGTATGGGGAAGCCGTACAGCTTATCATGATAAGCTTTGTGCAAAGCCTTTCTATCTTTGCCCATATTTTCTATTGCGCTGCAGTACGACATAGTTAGTTGAATAAATTGTGACAATAATTTACGGCGTTGATGCCCGATATAAAGGCTTAATGTTGCCCAGGTATTATTTAATGACTTATCCTTCGTTTTTATACCAGGCAATTGCCTAACCTGGTCATTTACTATTGCAGGCCAGTAAATATTTAGTATACGCTTCTATAAATTGGTTGCGTTGTTTTTTATAATCTTCAACACTTTCAAAGTTTCGATATCCAGGCTTTAGGTTATTAAAATAAAAATATACAACAATACCATTCCCCGGAAACAATACAAAAGTGCCTAACGTACTGCCAGACTCAATTGTACCGCGGCTTAATCCTGTAATTTTATAGCCGTTAAAAGTAAGCACTATTAATTCTTTTGTCTCCATATCGCCGGAATGGGTATTGAGGAATTTAAGGTTATCCAGTAATTTTTTTTGGTCTGAAGTGTATGAATCCCCTGCGGATAATTCTAGTTTAATATTTACAAAAGGCACCTCCATTTTATTGTTGTATAAAATCCTGTACCCATCAATACGGGAAATGTCAACTTCTCCACTATCTGTTTTTACAGCCCTAAACTTTTCCGCAT
>JAYVUJ010000289.1:0-5732 GCA_043788035.1 Ferruginibacter sp.
AATTCATTAAGCTCTGATAGCTTGCCGCGTTTACGTTCGTACCCCATCCATATTTTATCTTTTTTGTTATACTTCCGCGGGCGGTGAAAAAGAAAAAAAGTATCAAAGGATTTTCGGTCGTATTTTTTATTTAATTCAATAATCTTATCACGGGTAGTTTGTATAAGAAACCCATCTTCAGGCAAGGTTTCCATAGCGGCATCCTTAAGGTCTGTTAGCAAGGCAAACTGCAGGTATTCGTCCCGGTTAGCTAAAAAACGTACTTCCAGCCCTTCTATTAACGCGTTGATGCTGGCAATAGAAGTAAGGATGGTAGGTACCACAACCAAAGAACGGTGTTGCGGTGGCAAGCCTTTAGAAAAATCCATCCTTGGTAGCAAGCATGGCCTGGCAAGCAGCGTAGCCAGCCAATTTACCAATGCCACCGATAAGCTACTGGTAGCAAGTAATATTATTAGGGTTGGCCACACCAAATGCCATCCCCTAAAACCATCCGCATATACACTATAAACCAGCCGCCAGCAAATAAAGCAGGTTATTAAAACAATGCCGCCGGCGTAGGCCAATAATGGTATTTTATTAAATACTCTTTTAAGGTAATCAGCAGTATCCAATTTCATTTTTGCTTCCCGTTGCAGCTGCAGCAAACCGTTGCCAACAAGGTAATACCCCACATGCCCTAATTTTTCACTAGCCTTCAAAGCAGTATTTTCAGAGGCTATTTCCATTGCCATTTCAGCAATCTGCTGTTCGGAGAAGGAACTGTTTTTGGCAATTTTTTCAACCGAATGGCGATAATTATCACGGGTAAAAAAATCCATTTGCGGGTAGGTGCCATTTATATCTTTACGCAGTACCTGTTCAACAACACTTGTGTTTTCTACAAACTCCCGCCAATCGGTAGTGCTCAAAAAACGAAGGCTGGTAATGCTATTGCTAATAGATACCTGGTCTGCCGCCTGGCGTTGGTTTTCCTGGTGTATCAGTTCGTTGCTGGTAAGGCTATCTTCAGATAAGCGTTGCTCTATCCAGTTAAGCGGCAAAGAAACCGCGCTGCCTTTTTCTTGCAGCCGGCGGGTAAGTTCTGCAACAAAAGCACTTTCCATGGGCGGCTCGCTCCTGGCCATATCCGCTATTACCAGCACCAGGTTTTTTGGGTCGTTTTCGGCAGCTTCAATCATATTGTCTGCCCATTTGTTGGCAATCGCCTTATCAACAATATCACTGGCAATTTGTATAGATAGCCGCCGTAAATTTTCAATCAGTGCTAATCGTAACATGATGGGCACTGCCCATAATTCGCCCAATTTTAAATAAGTGTTTGTTTGATAAGCATTTACAAATTCTGTTAGGCTGCTAATATCTACATGCCCATCACTATGGGAAATAATTTCTACAGCTATATCGTAAACCCTTGGCAAACCTGCAAACTCGCCTTTTAAAAGTTGGGGCAATCCCTTGCTGTATCCTTTAGGCAAATGTTTTTTGCCGGTATAAATCTGTTCCTCAATTAAATAAAAGTTATCAAGCAGCCATTCACCTGCCGGCACAATCCGGTTATTATTTTTTATGGTATTAGTAAGTGCACCATGTACCTCTAATAAGATGGTTTCATTTTCTGCCAGCCGCTTTAACAACTGTTCCGATGCATGCTCCGTTACAAGCAGGTGCTTCTTCGATATAGCCCTGGCATGCTGTTCCAGTTGGGCTGCCGTAAATAATTCAGATCTCAACGGGGGCCTTTCGTCGACATATTTATTATTGCGGGCATCTCCAAAAATAGGTTCTATTATATTTTTTTTAAGTTTGGCTATAGCTTGGGGAAGCATTTCAAAAAGATCGTTAGGCTGATTATTCCTGTTGTTGTGCTTCATCATTAAAAATAATTTTGATATTGAGCCAACTATAAATATTGGCATATAATGACCGTTCAATACGTATTTCCCTGAGCTAATACCATGCCTTGTAATTTTCAAATTTTCAGCACATTTTTTAAAAAATAAAATGGAAAAAAATATTTTGATTGTTTTGCATCGCTTCCCAAGCCAGGAAGAAGAAGAAGATAGTGGCGTTTTATTAAAAATGTAAACACTTTGCTTCTGATGTTGTTAGTCTAAATGTGCTGAAGGTTAGGGTTAAAGCAAACATTTAAATACTAGCACCAACAATTTTGGCTTTACTTTAATCTATTGGTTTAAAAAATGCTTAATCCTGAACAAAAAATAGTTTTGCCGGCAATACTATTTTCTTTTTTAAAAGATGGAGAAATGGGCACGCTTATAAAATTGAAAGACTGGCTTGGTACAACTATTGGGCAGCAGGCAACATGGGCACAAAGCTTTTTTACAACATTGAGTATTATGTTGGGCTCCAAATTACCCATGTTGTTATAGTGGGGGTCTAACCTGATTAGTTTTTTATAATGAAGCTTACAGCTCTACACTTGGTGAAAATGGATATCATCCACACATATTAGGTATACCCGCACAAGAAGCATTTGCCGAAATAGGGCCTTTCATCCTACCATTAACAAATGAAGCTTTACAAGGCCACGCTATTTTGCGGCAAGGTCAGCCGGTACCCTTTAAAGTAATGGAGCAATTGATAAAGTACACTGTACATGTAGTTACGCCCCTGTAAACGATGAAACGGGCAAACCTTGTGGTGTGCTGGTAATATGTACAGATTTATTAAAAAGCATAGAAGGTGCGAATGCTACTACCGGTAAAGCCCGAAGCTTAATTAAAACGGCAGTACACGAACCCGGCGCTCCAAAATATTTTGTAAATACTACCAGTGAAAGTGAAATAAAATTTCGGGATGCAGTAATGCAGGCTCCCATTGGCATTAATGTATTAAGTGGTTTTAATTTTGTAGTAGAGATGGTCAATGACGCTTACCTTGCTATATTTGGCATAACAGCAGAAAAATTTACAGGGCGCACCTTATTTGAATGCCTGCCGGAATTAAAAGAAAGTGTGGGTCATTTGCTCACAGATGTTTTAACAACCGGCACGCCCTACAACAATACAGAATTTACCCTTCCAATAAATCGTTTTGGGCAAAAAGATATTATTTACTGCAGCTTTAAAGTGAATCCGATTAAAGATAATGAGGGCATCATTACTGGTCTAATAGTAGCGGCAACTGAAGTTAAGCAAATGGTAAAGGCCAGGCATGCGTTAGCAGAAAATGAAAAGCATTTTCGCAATATGGTAATGCAATTTCCTATGCCTATGGCTATTTTTAGGGCTAGCAACCATATTATTGAAATGGCCAACGTTGAAATGTGCAAAAATATTTGGCGTAAAAATGAAATGGAAGTGTTGGGGCAGCCAGCCTTAAAAGTATTTCCCGAATTAGACTGTCAAAAATATCCGGAAATATTTGATAAAGTATTTATAACCGGGATAGGCCATAAAGAAATTGAAGCACTAGCGTGTATTAATGGCAATGATGGGCTTAAAAAAATTTATCTTGATTATGAAAACACACCGTTGTTTGAAACAGATGTTGCTGTATCTGGCATAATGAGTACGGCAAACGATGTTACCGAAAAAGTAGCTGCGAGGCAAATGCTTGAAGTAGAAGAAGCCTGTTTGCGCCTGGCAACTGAAGGCACTAAACTGGCCACCTGGGACCTTGACCTGCAAACAATGGATATAATACGCTCGCCCAGGCTTGCTGAAATATTTGGGCAACAAGCAAATAGTATACTAACGCACCCACAAATGCGCACACTTTTACATGCGGATGATGTTAGGGATATTGTTGAAAAAGCTTTTATTGAAGCCATGCAAACAAGCATTTATAATTACGAGGCTCGTGTAGTATGGGCAGATAAAACATTGCATTGGGTTAAAACGCAAGGCAAAGTTTTGTTTGATGAACAGCGCCGCCCTGTAAGGATGATAGGCACTATGATAGATGTAACGGAAAGCAAAAAAAATGCAATAGAAATTGCCAGCCTTGCAGCTATTGTGCAAACATCTGAAGATGCTATTATCAGCAAAAAATTAGATGGCAGTATTACCAGTTGGAACAGGTCGGCAGAGCAGATGTTTGGCTATACTGCACAACAAATAATTGGCCAACAGGTTTCAATATTAATACCTGCAGACAGGACTAAAAAAAAAGTTGAAATTTTATCAAGGATACAAAATGGACAAAGTATTACCTCATTTGAAACTAAGCATGTTACAAAAGACGGTCGTACCATTGATATTTCCCTTACTATTTCGCCAATAAAAAACGCACAAGGCAAAATAATTGGCTCCTCAAAAATTGCCCGCGACATAATCAGGCTAAAACTAATAGAAAAACAAATTGTAGCAAGCGAAGAAAGATTCCGGCTATTGGCAAACTCAATGGCACAGCTAATATGGACGGGCGATGTGAATGGCAACTTAAACTACTTTAGTCAGGCTGTATACGAGTATACCGGGCTTACTTACGAAGAAATAATTACCCATGGATGGCTGCAAATTATACATCCGGATGAAAGGGAAGCGAATACACAAAAATGGCAACACGCTGTAAGCACCCGAGAAGATTTTATTTTTGAGCACCGCTGTCGCCGCTACGATGGGTAGTACAGATGGCAGTTAACCCGGGCCCTGCCACAAAAGGATAACCATGGTAATATACAAATTTGGGTAGGCACAAGTACAGACATACACGAAATGAAGGAGAATGAGCAACAGAAAGATTTTTTTATCAATATGGTCAGCCACGAATTAAAAACACATATAACTTCTATTAAAGGGTATGTGCAAATTTTAATGTGCATGTACAAAGGTAACGGCGATGAATTTTTAAACAAATCCCTATACACAATAAACAAGCAAATTAATACCCTCACTAATTTAATATCCGGGCTCCTGGACCTTTCAAAAATAAAATCGGGCAGCCTTCAGCTAAGCAAGGATCATTTTAATATCAATGGTTTAATTAACGAAACAATAAAGAAATACAGCATACGCAACCAGGTTGTTCCAGTACTTTTGCTCAGGATTAACACGCTCTGGTTTATGCCGATAGGGAGCGGATAGGGCAGGTAGTAATAAATTTTTTAACCAATGCCATAACGTATTCCCCTAATTGCAAAGATGTGCATATAAGCAGTAGCATAATTAATGATGAGGTAACTATAGCAGTTGAAAATTCAGGTATAGGCATTCGCAAAGCCAACCAGAAAAAATATTCCAGCGCTTTTACCGCGTTGCCGGCAAAGATGAAAAAACATTCCCGGCTTTGGCATAGGCCTTTTTATGGCATCGGAAATTATACAGAGCAATAGGGGTAAAATTGGTGTACAAAGCAATCCTGGCAGAGGTTCCGTGTTTTATTTCACACTACCGGCTATCACTAATAAATAAAATAATTATGGTAAAACAACAATGCAAAATTTTGGTGGTAGATGATAATGAAGATATTCTTTTTATGATAAAAGCAATGCTGCAAATGAAGGGCTATAGCGTAGTAGCAAAAAATAGCCCGGGTAATATTGAGCAGGCCATTGCGGAAGCGCAGCCTGATGTAATTTTAATGGATATGCTTTTATCAGGCGCAGATGGGCGGGAGGTATGCCAAAAAATAAAAGCCGGCAATAAGATATCCCACATACCAATTATAATGGTATCCGCTTTGCCAGCTGTTGAAATTAGCTGCTTTAATGCAGGTGCCAATTATTTTTAAGTAAGCCTTTCGATATGTACGATCTTTTTTCAACA
>JAYVUJ010000290.1:0-4143 GCA_043788035.1 Ferruginibacter sp.
AGGGCGAGCGATAGAAAAAGTGGGCGCGTAGTAAAAAAGAGGAGAGTTACTACTACAACTACCAACAATTGATAAATTTATTCAAAATAAAAAGAGCGGTTATCAAATAGTTGATAGCCGCTCTTTTGATGTAATGGAGTTCTAAAAAATATACCGTACCCCAAACTGCATCTGCCAGCGGGATAATAAGTCTGGGCTTGATACAAATGTTTTTGTTTGCGATGGATCAAATTGAAAACTAGGGATACTGTTCGTTACCGATGTTACTGTAAGCGGCTGAAAGTATCCGGTTGTAGTGGCGTATTTACGTACACCCCATTTGCTGCTTAACATGTTTCCAATATTTTGCACATCAAGGCTGAGCTGGATGGTATTGGTATTGCCCCCTACTTTAAATTTAAAGTCTTGCAATATCCGTACATCTACCTGGCTAAACCAAGGCGAAGCAGCACCATATTTTTCAGTGTATTTTCCTCTTAAGTTATTAAGGTATTTATCTTGTGAGATGAATTGTTTTAAGGCCGCTTTTTGAGCAGCTGCATTTTGTACAACACCATTTATATCCGTTAAGGATGTAAAGTTCATACCATCTACTTCTGAGTTTGTAGGCACATACATGATATCATTGATTGATGTGCCATCATTATTGATATCTCCACCATAAGTATAGCCATAGCGGTTTCCAGAGTTAGTGCTTCCAAAAAGAGAGAAAGTTGTAGCTCGGGAATAATTTTTACCGTATTCAAACTTCTTTGATGCGGCTACAATAAAACGATGGGTATTGCCATACAAAGATGGTGTTAGCCGTGCTTGGTTTGCGTTATTCAATATTGGGTTACGGTCAAACGCATCGCTTGATATTTCCGCAGAAATAGAACTGGCATCTTTAGAAATTAAATAGTTATAAGCACCCATTAAATACAACCCATTGCTAAAGTTATGCTGTGCCTGCAAGCTTGCTGTAAACTGGTAGCCTTTATTAGTGTTGCTAAACACATAGGTTTGCGCAGTATTCCTTCCATCAGTGCCTTTATCGGTTGGCAAATAAATTTTACGGTTATCCCCGGTGCCAGAATTAAGCGTACCGGTTGGTGTGCCTAAATTATAATTACGGACCATCTGAGCATGTACATCTTTTGAGTAAGCAACATCCACAGTAAAAACGGTTCCAGCAGGAATCCTAAAATCGGTGCCGATATTAGTGCGCCAAATTTGTGGCCACCTAAAGTTTTGTGCCGTAACATTATAAAAGCCAGCGTAAGGGTTAGCAAGTTGGTTGCCTACCCATACAAAAGGAAAACGCCCTGTAAACAAACCAGAGCCACCCCGTAATTGAAATGTTTTATTATTGTTTACATCATAATGAAAACCTACCCTTGGCGAAAACAATACCTTGCCAGATGGAAGCCTTGTATTATCTATTTCCTGGCCCACGCCATTTTTTACACGGCGGCCATCTTCGTTGTATAAAACCAGGCTTGTATTATTAGGCAATGTTGGCGAACCCTCGCTGTAGCTACCTTTAAAGGTACCATCGCCATTAAAATTAGGGTCGCGGAAACTTGCGTTTAAGTACAAAGGCTTATCAACCCTTAGCCCATAAGTTAATTTAAAACGGTTGTTTACCTGCCACTCATCCTGCGCATAAAAACTTAATTGGGCAACCGTTAAATAGTAGTAAGTCCATTGATCGGCAGCTGCCCTTTTTTTTGCATAGTTAACATCCACATCTAGCGGGTAAGCGCCAAAAACTACATTGCCGCTTACTGGTACGCTATCTTTAAATGTTTGGATATCTATGTTATTAAATACAGATGGCCCATAACCCTGCAGGTTAAAGGAATTGGCAAACTTAAAAGATTCGTAAGAGCCGCCCAGGGTGATTGTATGGTTCTTTTTGTACAAAGTAAAATCATTGGTGGCTTGAAACGCATCCTGGTTAAGCACATTGTTTATGGAGAAAGGCTCATGGCCTGCAATGATATAACTGGTGCCATATTTAGAAATATTCACAACCGGAAAAGGAGTTGAAAATGGGTTGCGCCTATCCCTGAACGAAGTGTACACCAACCTTAATTTATTAGCTGCGCTGCTACTGAAATTAGATTTT
Source organism: Ferruginibacter sp. (assembly GCA_043788035.1). GTDB lineage: Bacteria > Bacteroidota > Bacteroidia > Chitinophagales > Chitinophagaceae > Ferruginibacter. The sequence goes on from JAYVUJ010000290.1 coordinate 2,111, forward strand.
AATTCTGTACTGAATGAATGAAGTTTGTTAGTTATCTGGTAACCGGAATTCCTGAACTGCAAAGTTGAATAATCAGGACCACGGCTAAAGATAGCGCTTGGATGCGCTGGCTTATCTTTTGATGCTTCCAGGCCATTATAAGTAAAGGATAGCTTGTGTACGGAGTTAATATTCCAATCCATTTTGTACAGCCATTTGTAGTTTGTTTGCTTTAGGGTAAAATCCTGGTAAGGGCCGGTTTGATATCCGAATTTTGTGCGCAAAATATTGCTTACCACTAGTAAGTCAGACTCTAAAACCCTTGATGTATTGGAGTTGCCAACATTGCCTGCGTTTTGTGCAACATAACTACTGGCTGCATCTTTTCTTTGTTCTGTTTCAAAACTTATAAAATAATATAACTTATTTTTTTTGAAAGCACCGCCTAAAGTAAAGCCTGCCTGCAACTGGCTAAGGGCAGAAATTTCTTGTTTGGTGCCATCTACCGTTTTACCGGTAAGCCCTTTATTTCTATAAAAAGCATATACGGTACCACTGGTTTTGTTAGTGCCAGATTTGGTTACGGTATTTACGCCGGCGCCTGTAAAGCCCGCCTGTGTTACATCATAGGGCGCTATGTTAACCTGTATCTGGTCAATAGCATCCAACGATATTGGCTGTGCGCCTGTTTGCCCGCCGGGCGTTGGCGCATCCAACCCAAAAGGATTGTTGAACACGGCGCCATCTAAGGAAAAGTTATTGTATTGCCCGTTTCGACCGGCAAAAGAAATACCATTATAGGTGGCAGATGCAGATGGTGTCAACCGCAAATAATCATCTGCGGAGCGGGAAATAGTTGGCAATGCCCTTAATAATTTATTGCTGATATTGGTAGAAGCACCCGTACGGCGGTCATCAAATATTTTTGAAGAAGCTGTAACTATTACGGCGCTTAATTGCTTAGTGGTTTCTGTTAGGGAAAAGTTAAGGGTATTGTTCAGCCCAAGGTCTAAAAAGATATTATCTAATATGGACGGGTGAAAACCGATTGAAGTTACCGTGACCGTGTACGGGCCGCCTACCCGTAGGTTTGGCACAGTAAAACGACCATCAGATAGGGTGGCTACTATTTGTTTAATACCGGCATCGGGGTAGGCAACAATAACGGTTGCCCCGCTTACAGGTTTTAATCCTAAACTTTTAACTATGCCTGCAATAGTGGCAGTAGTTATTTGTGCAGCAGTATTTGTTATCAGAAAAAGGGTAGCCGCAAAGCATGCTACTGCTCTAGGCAATAAATATTTTATCATGTTATAAGTTTTGGTTTTTTAAAATTAATAAGGAAAAGTTATTTAAACCCTATTCTTAAATTAAATTTCTAAGAAAACATTAACATTATTGCTGGATAATCCCTTTTATTTTCGGCTAATCGTATATGTCATAAATTAATAACGTATACATTATCAATTTTTTATCTAATGGGAATAATAATAATTTATCTGGTGATGATGTAAAATAATCAGGCTCTTTATCTACTTGTAAAGCATAATATTCCTTCAATTTTATGACCTTTGTCTAAAGTCTTTAAGCCTTATTGGTGAACAAATAATATTACAATGATGAAAAAGAAAATAGCCTTACAATTGTTAGCCAGCATTCTATTTTTTGCAAGTGCGGATGCTCAAGTAACTACACCAGTTACGCCTGAAAAGTACGATGTTGTAATATCTTTTAACAGCATGTGCTGCGGAACCGCATCCAACGATTTTTTGAAAGAATTTATTACCAATTTTAATGCTAAAAATAAAGTGGTGCTTAATGTGTGGCAAATGACTGGCTGTGGCAGAGAAGGAGAAAGCAAAGTAGTAATTTCATCAACGGGCATTAAAAAATCCGTTAAGACAAAGCTGATAAAAAGCTTAAAAACTTTAATACCTCAGCAAAATGAAAAAAACAAGACCATTAAAGCAACCATAGGTAATATCGACCTTGAATATGGCATAGCAGCAAATTCAATTACCAACTGCCGTGGGCAATTGGAAAGGCTTGCGTTA
>JAYVUJ010000291.1:0-2093 GCA_043788035.1 Ferruginibacter sp.
TAATACAGCGACATAAATATCGGTATTTGCAGCACTGCCGGCAAACAGCCGCCTAGCGGACTAACACCTGCCGTTTTCCATAGCTTCATCTGGTCCATACTGAAAGCTTGCTTATCTTCGCCATGTTTTTCTTTAAGCTTATCAATCTCTGGCTTTAACGCTTTCATTTTTGCACCGCTAACATAACTCTTGTATAAAATTGGAGAAGTAAGCAACCGTATAAATAGGGTTAGCAGCAAAATTACAATACCCATACTAGCCACGTTTTTCCTTAGCAAATCGAATACTGGCAATAGTACGTGACGGTTTATATATTTTACAAAAGCAAATATGCCGCTACCGTAAGGCACAATGTTTTCCATTTGATTGTTGTACGCTTTTAATACATGATAATCGCTGGGGCCGTAATATAATTGTAATGGAACACTTGCTTTAGAACTGCCTTGCGGAAGATCTATCCTGCCATTGGCAACGGTTTGGGCAATTATGTGCAATGCAGTATCAGCAGGCACTGCCCACTTTATTTCTGCATTTTGAAATTTAATTTTGCTGAGAAGGGAAGAAATAAAGAATTGCTGTTTAACCGCAAGCCATTCCACCGGCTTCTCGAATTTTTTATTATCTCCATTTCCTAAATTACTAAAGTCATAACCACCATCGCTTAAATAACAGATGTGCGATTGAAGTTTTTCGTATGCTTCATCTTTTTCAACCTGGCTTGTTTCCGTTTTCCATTCTAAATTAATGGTACTTTGGTTTACCAGCTTGTCTGCACCATCCAGCACAATTGCAAAGTCAATTAAATAATCATCGGGATGTAAAGTGTATTGATGGGTAATTTGTTTGCCTGCGGAATCTTTCAAAATATAGCTGAGTGTTTGGCTTTTATCAGCATTTTCAGTTGTAGGGCTGGTAACAAAATTAAGGTCTGATGTATAACCGGTTTCGTTTGCTCCGGTATTTATTTTATACTCTATTTTATTATAATCGCCCTTTTGAATAATTACTGGCTTACCATCTAGCGTTTTATAATTTTTTAACTCTACTATTTTTGGTTGCCCGCCTTTATTGGTAAAAGTAATTTTCATTACCTCATTTTCCAATGTTGTAAATTGTTCTGCCGAAGCAGTTTGCAAACTGCCTGCAGATTTTACCCTGCGGCTAGAATCATGTGCTAAGGAATCTAATCGAACTTTTGCCAAATCGACCTTGGGCCTAGTCCTGGCTATGGAATCTTCTACCCTTTTTTGTTCGGCCAAGAAAGCTGAATTGCCTTTATTATTAAAATAAAACATACCCATCAGCAATAAGCCTATCAATACAAAGCCAATCACTGTATTTCTATCCATTCCCATAATATTAATTTAAGTGCGCAAAGGTAATTAAAGTTTATAGTAGCCCCTTATAAAAAATGCCCTGATAAATCAGGGCATTTTGATATAAATTAATGAGCTTATTTTTTTGCAGCAGGTGCTTTGGCAGCGGCAGCGGGTGCAGCTGTTTTGGCAGGTGCAGCCTTTGCAGGTGCAGCTTTAGCAGCAGCGCCACCTTTAGGAGCAGCAGCTTCTTCTTGTTTTAACTGACGTGTCATTGTAATAGATGCGATAGGGATACGTGGGGAGTTCATGATTTCCATGTTTTCTGCCTTTACATCCTGTACCCTCACGTTTTCGTTTAATTCAAGGTTTGTGATGTCGATTTCTATATTTTCGCGAAGGTATTCAGGCAATACTTTTACCTTTAGGCTCTTCATTTTAGTAACTAGTTTACCACCCGCTTTAACACCTGCGGGAGCGCCGGTAAATTTAAGTGGCAATGTAACTATTACGTTTTTACCTTCTACCAGTTCTAAAAAATCTACATGGATAAGCTTGTCGCTTACTTTATCAAACTGAAGGTCTTTGAGTACGCACCTGTACACTTTTCCGTCTATTTTAGCTTCTACCACCATAAAATCTGGCGTATACACTATATTTTTAAACGCTGTTGCAGGGGCAGCAAAATTAATTTCGGTAGCACCTCCGTAAATTACAGCTGGCACTTTTTCCTCAAGGCGAAGTTGGCGGGTGGCTTTTTTGCCAAATTCGGTCCTG
>JAYVUJ010000292.1:0-29145 GCA_043788035.1 Ferruginibacter sp.
CCATTGTCATCTAAAAATTCTCCGTAATTCACTTTCTTTTCGCCAAGTATGTATGATTTATTATTTAAAGGGTTTTTTCTATAGTAATCCTGCGAAAGCTTTTCTTCCAAATAAATGGGTATTAATGCTTTGCCTTCCAGGGAAGTTGTATCTACGTTTTCAAGAATAAACTTATAATTTTTAAACAGCCTATTCTTGGCAATTTTATCTGGCTTGTTGCTGATGGAAAGTTCCAATTTTTCGTACTGTTGGTATTGCACGTAATCGTATGCAGTTATCTGGTTTTTTTTCTTATTGGCAATTACAAGGTCAATTAATTCTACAGCAGGATTATTTTTATTGCTGTATTTGCCCCGTTTAGTTTTAATTACCACATCGCTCATTGAATTTACAATTTCGAGCGTTATGTTAAGGGTCTGTTCCTGGGAAGGAGTAATTTTTTTAGTTATTTTTTTGTAACCTGCGTAAGAAAAAATAAGGGTATTAGACTTAGAGTTGTTAGTTATAATAGAGTAACTTCCATCATCGTTGCTGGTAACCCCTTTGCCGCCTTGAAAATAGATGCTTACAAAGGGCATTGGCTGCTGGGTAACTTCATCCCGCACAAAACCTTTTACTATTGTTTGTGCGTTTAAAGTTATTGTACAACAAAATATTGTAAATAATAGAAAGTACCTTTTTGTAATTGAACTAGTTTTCATTTTAACCACTTTTTAAAAACATACCACCTTTGCAGGGGGTAGTTATATACCAGAGATACAAACAATGAAGTTGTAGCCTTGGCAATTAAATATTGCACTCTAAATATGGTATTCATCATATAAAATCCTGATGAGTTTACAACTAAATTACCTATCCACACCAGCAAATACTTTTTGCTTTGCAGGCTAATAGCAACTTTTGTTGTATTGAATGCCCAAAACCTACCTATTAAAAAATTAACAAGCCCGCCAAATATGGTTCCTGCAATGGCTGCAGGCAATTTATCTACCCAAAAAAAACGGACTAGCAATATAGTGAGCATATAATCGCAAAAACTGGCTGATACTGAAGCGGTATTCGCTTTTAAAAAAGTCTTCATATCAAAACAATTTAAACAACAGCAATATTTGAATTACTATTAAAGCATAAATGCCTGCTAAAACATCATCTGCCATTACGCCCCAGCCTTTTGGCCACTTTTCTACTTGTTTAATCCCTAAAGGCTTTAATATATCAAAAAACCTAAATACTATTAACCCTGCCACCGCATACCAAATGTTTTGTGGTGCGTATAATAAAGTGATGGCCATACCGGCCACCTCGTCTATTACAACTTTGTTGCTATCTTTTCCCCATGGCCCGTGTACTATATTGCCACTCCAAATGCCTATGGCAATTAATAAAAGAGTTATTATTACCTGCCAGGCAGTACTTGAAAACCCAACAGGTAATAATAACCATATAATACAATAAAACAAGGCGGCTACTGTACCGCCGCCTTTACCGATATAACCTATACCCAGTACAGATGCTATTGTTTTATGCAGTTTCATTTATAGCGCATCAACAAACTCCTGGTAATAATCTAAGCCAAGATGTGTTATTAAATCTTCGCCCATTATATGGCGCAAAGTGTTCTGCATTTTAATTAATTGCTTAAATATGTCGTGCTCTGGTTTAAGCCCTGGCAAAGTTTGTGGCGATTTAAAGTAGAAAGATAACCACTCTTGGATACCGCTCATTTGCGAACGCTTTGCCAAATCCATAAATAAAGCCAAATCAAGTACAATTGGGGCGGCTAAAATAGAATCCCTGCAAAGAAAATTTATTTTTATCTGCATGCTATAGCCTAACCAGCCAAAAATGTCGATATTATCCCAGCTTTCTTTATTATCGCCTGCAGGAGGGTAATAGTTGATCCTTACTTTATGGTACAATTCGCCATATAGTTCAGGGTTAAGTTCCGGCCGAAAAATTTCATCAAGCACACTTAACTTAGAAACTTCTTTAGTACGGAAATTATCCGGATGGTCTAATACATATCCATCCCTGTTACCTAAAATGTTTGTTGAAAACCAGCCCCTAACGCCTAGTGCCCTTGCATGCAAGCCAGGGGCTAAAATTGTTTTCATTAATGTTTGCCCAGTCTTAAAATCTTTACCGCCAATTGGGGTTTGTGTTTGTTTGGCAAGCTCAAGCAATGCAGGTATATCACAGGTTAAATTTGGGGCGCCATTTGCAAAGGGTACGCCCGTTTTAATTGCCGCATAAGCATAAATCATGCTTGGCGCAATAAGGCTTTCGTTATTCCTAAGGGCTTCTTCAAACTTTTCAATGGTAGAATGGATGTCAGTTTCCTGAATGTATTTTTCTGTACTTCCACACCAAACCATTACCACACGGTTACAGCCATTTTGTATCTTAAAATTTTCAATATCTTCAATTACCTGCATGGCTAGGTCGTATTTGGTAGCGCCTGTCTTAACATTTACGCCATCCAGGTTGCTAACATACGACTTGTCAAAAACCGCCTTCATTGGTTTGATGGCTTCCAACTCTGCTTTAATAGATTGCAGTAAAGGCAAATCGAGCACTTTGGCATTCACCGCAGCTTCGTACACATTATCTTCGTACAGGTCCCAACCGCCAAAAGCGATGTCATTCAAATTTGCTAAAGGAACAAATTCGCTGATCCTTGGGTAACGGTCTTCCGTTCTTTTGCCCAAACGGATATTGCCCATTTGCGTTAAAGACCCAATTGGTTTAGCTATGCCTTTTTTTACTGCTTCGACACCAGCTATAAAAGTGGTAGCAACAGCGCCCAAACCAGGAATCAATATTGCCAATCTGCCCGTGGCGGGTGTTACATCTTGTTTCATATACTATCATTAAAATATAAATAAATAAGTTGCTTTTTACCTATTTTACTTATAGCAGTTTGTTTTTTTTATACCACTTTATGCTGTCTTTTAATCCCTCTTCTAAAGTAAAAATCGGGTTAAAATGTAAATCTTTTTTTGCCTTGCTAATATCGCAGTTCCAATTGCTGGCAGCAAGTTCCTGCAATTTTTCTCTATTTATTACAGCCGGCTTATTCATCCAGGCGTTAGTTGTTTCTAAAAAATAAGCCAGCACTTTTACAAGCGGCATCGGTATATGGAACCGAAAGGCTTTTTTACTTAATATTTTTTTAGCTATGTCTGCAAACTGGTACCTGCTATAACAATTGCCGTCTGCAATATTATAAGTACCTGTTTTTTCTATAAATAAAGCTTGTACCGCTATATCTGCCACATCTTTTGCGTGTACAAAACTTAATTGCTGTAAAAAATTTCCTATGTAAGGGTCAAACCCCTGGCTAATCGTTTTAAGCAGTATAAAAATATCTTTATCCCTTGGGCCATAAATTGCTGTTGGGCGTAGTATAGTAAGTGGTATGCCTATGGCAGATATTTCTTTTTCTGCAAGAAGCTTGCTCCGTCCGTAAGCTGTAACTGGTTGTGGCTCAATTTCTTCTGTAATAATAATACTATCATTTAAAGCTGGGCCTGCAGCTGCTAAACTGCTAATAAAAACCATCTTTTTAAAGTAAACACCCTGCGTTTTTGCTGCCTTTGCAAGGCTTACCGAGTAGGTAGCATTTATATAATTATACTGTTGTTGTTTAACCGCCTTTGTAACTCCAGCCGCATGTATAATATATGTTATGCTATTATCTTCAAGGGCCTTACTTAAACTATCAGCATCTTCGTAATTTAAATAAACATATTTAACCGGCAAATTTGTTAAATGGCTTATCTGGCTGTTCTTTCTAACGGCAGCATATACATCAAGTTTTTTCTCGATTGCTGCCAATATTAAATGGTACCCTAAAAACCCGCTTGCACCGGTTATTAATACGCTTTCGCTCATATTGCTTTTTCTAATATCCTATACCGCTTGTACACTTTGGCATTCATCTTCAACAATCCCTTGTTCATCATTTCGTTATTTTCTAATATCCACGATGCTTCGCCACCTTTCAATTTTTTATCAATTGCTTTTTGTATTATTTCGGCATAAAAAAAAGCTTCAATGCCTGCTCTTCTATATTCTTTATTTACACCTAGCGCAATTACACGAACGTAATTTATTTTCTTTTTCCCTAATAAAAGCTTAAAAATTCCGGTGGGCAACAGGCGCCCCCTTTTTATTTTAATCAACGTTTGGTTAACATCTGGTATAGCCAATGCAAAACCAATTACTTCGCCTTCGTGTTCTGCTATTAGTACAAAATCTTTATCTAATATCAATTTAAGGTCTTTTGCCAGGTACCTGAATTCATCGTCCGTCATGGGTACAAAGCCTGTATTATCTTCCCAGGCTGCGTTGTACACTTTCATCACTTTTTTTACCTCATTGTTAAAGTCTTTAAGGTTTATATTCCGGATGGTAATATGCCTATCTGCAAACCGCTTAAGCAGCAATTCTTTTAAATGGATAGACTTTTTATCTACGACGTTTGTAGGAAGGTCGTATGCTAAAAGATCAAAACTTTTTACAAAACCATATTGCGTTAATAAATCCAGGTAATAAGGCTTGTTATAAGTCATCATGGCTACAGCAGGCAAATTATAGCCTTGTACTAATAAGCCAGCGGCTTCGTTTGTAGAAGGATTGACTGGCCCAACCATTTTATTAGTGCCCTTATCAACCAACCATTTTGTTGCTTCGTCTAATAATTTTTTAGATACTTCGGCGTTATTATATAAATCGTAAAAGCCAAAAAACCCATCTTTTACGTTTTTGAATTTATTGTGGTTATTGTTTAAGATAGCCGCAATGCGCCCTTTTATTTCAGTTCCATCATAAGCTAAAAAAAGCTGCATGCTGGAGTGGTCATGAAAAGGGTGCTTGCCTGGGGTAAGTATATCCCTTTGGGCTATATGCAGTTCCGGCACATAATTTTTATCCCCTTTGTAAAGCGTGTGCGGAAAATCTACAAACGCTGCCAACTCCTTAGCGGTCTCAACTTTTTTTATGTTGATCATGCCCTTTTTGTTTTTAACAACGGCACTTTTAGTTGATAAGAAACTTTTTTAATTTTTTCTACCGCATAATCTATTTGTTTAAATGAATGGGTAGCCATTAAAGAAAAACGGATCATTGATGAATCGCTGCTAACAGCGGGTGAAACCACCGGGTTTACAAAAATCCCTTCATCCATCAGCATTTTCGCCATAAGGAACGTCTTTTCGTTATCCCTTACAAAAATCGGGATGATGGGAGACTCTGATAAACCGATATCAAAACCTGCTTTTTTAAAAGCATCCAATGCATAATTGGTATTAGCCCATAATTTTTCAATTCTTTGCGGTTCGCTTTTTAAAACGGTTAATGCTGCCAATGCGCTTGCTGTGGCTGCAGGCGTAATGCTTGCGCTAAATATTAATGAGCGTGCATGGTGCTTAAGGTATTCGATAATAATTTTATCTGCCGCAATAAAACCGCCAATAGACGCCAAAGATTTACTGAACGTACCCATGATAAGATCGGCCTTGTGCGTAATATTAAAATGAGCAGCAGTACCCTGGCCAGCAGGCCCAAGTACGCCTAAAGAATGCGCATCATCTACAAAAACGGCTGCATTGTATTTTTTAGCCAGTGTAGTAATTTCATCTAATTTAGATATATCGCCTTCCATACTAAAAACACCGTCGGTAGCAATTATTTTAAAAGCTTCGTACGGCACGTTGCTCAACAATTTTTCAAGGTGCGCCATATCAGAATGGCCGTATTTGTATAATTTAGAAAAAGATAGGCGGGCACCATCAATAATGCAGGCATGGTTCAATTCATCAGAAAATATATAATCCGTCCTGCCGCCTAAAGCAGAGAGTACGCCTACGTTTACCTGGTAACCAGTGCTAAAAACCAAGGCAGCTTCTTTACCTACAAACTGGGCTAAAGCTTCTTCTAATTCGAGGTGCAAATCGAGCGTGCCATTTAAAAACCTTGATCCCGCGCAGCCGCTGCCGTATTTATCAATGGCTTTTTTACCAGCTTCCTTAACGTCCGGATGGTTGGTTAAGCCAAGATAGCTATTAGAACCAAACATCAACACACGTTTACCGGCAATAATCACTTCTGTGTCCTGGTCACTTTCCAATGGCCTAAAAAAAGGATAAATGTCGGCTGATTTTAAATTTTCAGCAGTCTTAAATACTGCTACTTTCTCAAGTAAGGTTTTATTAGTCATTGCGATGTTTTAAAGATTTTTCTTAAGCCTGATTTTTACAAAAAAGAATTATTATGAAATAAATTGGATAATAATCATACAAAATAAGAAAAACACAAATAATAATTTAATTTATTTACATTTTTCTTGAATCCTACCTAATACATTCATACAGGTTTCTATATCTTTTTCATTAATTCCTTCCTTTAAAATTCCGTCATGGCCTAAAAACTTGCCATGCATCATGTCAATTATAGACTTTCCGCTGCTGGTTAGCCCTATTACATTTTTTCTTCTGTCACCTGCTACCGGTAACCTTTTTACAAAACCTTTTTCCTCCAAAATATCAATCGACCTTAAAATGGCAGATTTAGTTTTATCCATTATGGTAGCAATATCCTGTTGTATCATTTCTTTTGATGTACTGCGGGATAAATAATACAATACCCCGAGCTGTTCAAAAGTTATATCTTTTGTGATGCCCGAAAATGTTCCATTAATTGTTTTTAATAATAATTTACCTGTATGAACAATCATGAAACCGAGCGTGTCTGGCATTTCTTTACAGTCCATATATCAATAGTTGCGTATTAAACTGTTGCAAAACTAACAATATATTTTCACCCGAAGAATTAATTTTTAATTGGTGATTCTATAAATCTTGGTAATAAACAACCAACGCCGTTAAGTCAAGGACTTAAATGTTTGCCTTTACCTCAACCTTCCCTCTCCAAAGGAGAGGAAAGGTCTTAGCTTAACGGCATTAAATAAATAACTACTAAATAATATTACATTCTAATTTACTAAAATATTTACTAAACAGATTTTTAAATAGCAATACAAAATTTAAGTAAATACTATTAAATTATCTGGGAGCGTACAATATACAGCCTTATTATTGCGGCATTAAAATATGCTCAATCGTATCTAATTCTTGTTTTTTAAAAGATAAATTGTTAAGCGTTGCCAGGTTATTGTGCAACTGCGCTACACTGCTTACCCCTATCAACACGGTAGTTACTCTTTTATCTTTTAATAGCCATGCAAGCGCCATTTGGGCGAGGGATTGCTCCCTTTTTTTAGCCAGTTCGTTCAATGCATTTATTTGAGCCAATACCTGCGGCGTAATGGCACTTACCTGTAATGCGCCATGGCTCTTTCCCGCACGTGATTGCCCTGGGATATTGCCTTGCAGGTATTTATCTGTTAGCAAACCTTGCGCCAATGGCGAAAAGGGTATACATCCAATGCCATTGTCGTCCAGTAATCCCATCAGCCCATCTTCTGCCCATCTTTCAAAAAGAGAATATTTTGGCTGGTGGATAATGCAAGGCGTCCCCCAATTTTTTAAGATGGCAATTGCTTGCTTAGCTTCTTGTTGCCGGTAATTGGATAAGCCGATGTACAATGCTTTACCACTTTTTACAATATCATGCAAAGCCTGCATTGTTTCTTCTAACGGCGTATTGGGGTCTGGCCGATGGCTGTAAAAAATGTCCACGTAATCAAGTTGCATGCGCTGCAAGCTTTGGTTAAGGCTGGTAACCAAATATTTTCTGGATCCCCAATCCCCATAAGGGCCAGGCCACATGGTATAGCCAGCTTTAGTGGAAATAACTAGTTCATCGCGAAGGTAACCAGTAAAATCTTTTTTTAAGATGGAACCAAAATTTTCTTCTGCAGAGCCTGGTGGCGGGCCATAATTATTTGCCAGGTCGATGTGGGTAATGCCATTATCAAAAGCAGTGCGGATTATTTCGCGGCCAGTTTCAAAAACATCTACGCCACCGAAATTGTGCCATAGCCCCAGCGATAAAGCGGGTAATAATAGACCGCTGTTACCGCAACGGTTATATAGCATTGTATCATATCTTGTGGCAGTAGGAGTGTAACTCATAGTGATTGTATTTTATTATAATTGTGATTGTAAAGCTTCTATTGCGTTGGCTACGTACACTAAGGGGGCATTCCAGTTAATGGCAATTTCATTGCTGGCGTAGGCACAATCATCATCTGTGTAGGATGTTTCGGTTTCTATATTAGCATAATAACATTTATCCTGCCTGCCAGGGTTTGGGCCGCCAACAAGCAAGCCAGGTATGGGTTCTATACTACCATCTGCAACAGATGGCCGATGGTGCGGATGCATAGATGGCTTGCTGCCAAAGCCTGTTATAAAGCAATAGCCTGTGGCATTTTGACCTAATACATAATTAAAATTACTTAGCGCAGGCTGTAAATATTTTTTATTTTTTGTAAGATGATATGCATTCACCAGTAAAATGCTTTGGTTCATCGCAACGCTATTGCTGCCCCAGGCAAAATCATTTTCGTGTTGACCAAAAATAGTTGCAAACGCTTTGTTGCCGCCATTAGCAAGCAACCCATCTGCAAGGCTAATTAGTTTTTTTGAGATGGTAGCAATGATAGTATTTGATGCTGCTGCCGGCAATTGTTTTTTAACCCGCAGCAAAGTATAACAACCCAATAAATCAACATTTGCCCAGCTTGGCAAAGTAATTTCGCTAAGATGTGTTTTTTTTAAAGGAGCAATATAAACAGTGTCATTTGTGCTAGCCAGCAACTCTGCCGCTGCCCAAAAAAATTCATCTGTAAAGTTTTTATCGCCATAACCACCAGTTATTATTTGAGGCAGGAAATGCTTATTCATTTCATCTTGATCATATACAAGCGCAGGATTTATTGTTGCCCATTGCCAAGCTAGTTTGGCGGCAGATAAACAACTATCCGCAAGGCCCGGCAATTGCTTGGGGAATTTTTTACAGATGCGGGTTGCCTGTGCCATAACGGCGGCAAAATCAAGTGTGGCTGCAGTGCCTTTTTGTACAACATACCTTTTTTGTATAGCTTCATCAGGCATTACCATGGCATCGAATTTTGCATTGGTACATTTGTTGTAAACACCGCCATCTTCTTTATCCTGCATAGTAAACATCCAGCGAAGGTTATACAAAGTTTCATTCAAAATATCAGGGATACCATTATTGCTTTCGGGGATATTTGTTTTAAGCGTATCAAAATAAGCAGGAAAATCTTCATAAGCACTCAGCAGCGTGCCCATAGTTATGCCAGCATTTACAATGTACTTGTTATAGTCGCCGGCATCGTACCATCCGCCGGGAGAAGCAATAGTTGTGTTTGCTGCATGCGTTGCCGAAGCTGCAGAAGGATGTATTAAAACCGACGTATCCGGATGCCCTTCTTTTCTTGCCCAAATACCAGCATACTGTTGTAGCAAAGGCATAGAAGCCCGCTGGTAATAAAAAGCTTTTATAGCTGCTTTGGCAACCGGATAATAAATATTTTTATGGATGCTAAATGGATACGAATAGCCTATAGCTGGCACGTACAAAACATAATTACCCGCTTTTTTAAGGTGGGTAAAATCAGCTGTTTTTGTAATGGCAGATGAAAAGCGCGACTGGATAATGTTACCTAAATCCCCTCTATAAAAAGTATCTTTTTTATTTACAGATAAAATGTAGAATTTGGTTGCCGTTGGTGCATTGATGATGATAGCCTTTTTTATTGCTGCACCATAAAAGCCTACCTGGTTTAAAGCTATTTGCTTAGAAGGAGCCTGTGCATTAAGCTGCAAAGCAATGCCAGCCAATACCATTACAAAAGAACTGCGTAAATTAAGCATAGTTGTTTAAAATAAGAGAGGGAAGTAATTGCATGAGCTTCAATAAAACCTGTTTGTAAATATAAATGATAATATGTTGATAGCTGAGTGATTTATATTTTTAAACCCACTGGCCATGCTATAAAAAAATGGTTGTGCAGCTATACCACACAACCATTCTTTAAAAGTGTTTAGAAAAAAACTATTTTAGCAAATTCTTTTTCATGTAATCAGCACTTGTTTTTATGCAGTCGAAAACAGGCCTTCTGTATTGTTCCTGTTCTACAAATGCATAATCAAGCCCGGCTAGCGTTTTATCTTTAAAAATAGTTTTCCAATCGATAACGCCTTTGCCAACTTCGCAAGTTTGCCCTTTGGGAGCACCGGCTGCAGAGGCTTCCATATCTTTTATATGCCACATAGCAAATCTACCTGGATATTTTGTAAACCAATCTTTGGGCGTTTGCCCGGCATTTTCTACCCAATATAAGTCCATTTCAAACTTTACCAGCTTAGGGTCAGTATTGTCCAGTAGAATCTCATAAAAGGTTTTGCCATCGGCTGTTTTATTAAATTCAAAATTGTGGTTGTGGTAGGCTGTTGTTAACCCTGCGGCTTTACTTAATTCGCCCCCTTTATTTAAACGTTCGGCAATAAGCTTAAAGCTGTCTTCTGTACGGTGCGTTTCTTGGACCCAAGGAATGGTTACATATTTATGCTGCATTATAGCAGCATCTTCCAATAGGTATTTCCAACTATCCCAATTGTACTCTTTATCGTATAAAAAATCATTGAGGCCGTAATGCCCGCTTACAGTTTTTAAGTTATTCTCTTTTAACAAGCCTGCCATTTGTTTTACAGTATTGCCAAAAAAATCACGCTTATTGTAGCCGTACATTTCTATATTGGTATATCCAGCAGCAGAAATTTGTTGCAGGGTATTTTTAAGGTCTTTTATTTCGTTCCTTACAGTGTACAATTGTAAGCCAAGGTCTTTGTGGGCTTTAAATAATTCTGATTTGTCCATCATCAGCGCGCCGGCTAAAATAGAGCTTTGCTGAAGAAATGTCCTGCGAGTAATCATGGTCGTTATTTTATATTTTTAAAAGATTATTTGCAAGATTATAATTGAACCCATTTGCTTAAACAAGCATTAAAATTGATGCTTTTAAAGCCGCCACTGAATGATAAGATCCCTAAAAAAGTCAGCAAAATGAAACCTCACCCCCATCCAAAGGAGGATTGCTATCGCTGCGAATCATAAAAAACTATTCAAATTATCTTTCTCCAAGTACCATCCTATGGAGGACAGGGAAGCTACATTAGTTTACCCAACCATTATTTTGCATCCAGTTTTTACAACGCTCCATCCAGAGCTCATTTTTATTTTTTTGTTTCATACCAAACCCGTGCCCTCCTGTTTCGTAAATATGCATTTCGGCTGGCACATTATTTTTTACTAATCCCAAATAAAAGCCGATGCTGTTTTGCACTTTAACACCACTATCATTACTTGCATGTACTAAAAAAGTGGGCGGTGTATTGCGGGTAATTTGCAGTTCGTTCGAGTACTCCTTTATTTTTTCGGGCGAAGGGTTTTTACCAATTAGCTGGTTACGGGATCCCATGTGCACAAGGCTATCTGCAAAACTGATTACCGGATAAATGAGTATCATAAAATTGGGGCGCAGGCTGGTGTTGCTGGTGTTGGCAATTACCGGCTTATTAAAATGCGTACCCGCTGTAGCTGCCAAATGCCCACCGGCAGAAAAGCCCATGATGCCAATTTTATCTGGATTGATATTGTATTGCTTTGCTGATTCCCTTACTATTTTAATGGCTTGTTGCGCATCCTGCAAGGGACCGATAGATGGGTCAACCATTGTTTCGGGGTTTGGGATGCGGTACTTTAACACAAATGCAGCAACGCCCATATCGGTAAATTTTTTAGCCACATCAGTACCTTCATAATCAAAAGCCACAACAGAATAGCCACCGCCAGGGCAAATAATCACCGCCGTACCATTTGCTTTTTCTTTTGGTGGAAGAAAAACGGTTAACGTTGGTTTTGTTATTTTACTAATAAGGACTATACCATTATTTACTGTATTCTCTGCATCTTTTACAGGCTTGCTGTTAGGGATGCTGTCTTTGTACAGCGGTAATATTGTTTGCGACATTATTAGCAATGGCGTAAAATAAAAAAGTAAACATAATAGAGCAATCTTCATTTTTATTAAATTACTACAATGATAACTGCTTAATAAAAGCACGCTCTTATTAAGTCAGTCTTAAAATTATTGGTTACTAATTTTGTACTATGTAGCCCAGGCTTTGTCGCCTTTTTTATACGGATAAGCACCATCAAATTTACCTGGTACTGCAATGTAGCGCAAAGCTTGTGTAGCGCCTTCTTTTGATGTAAAATAACCAAACAAGGTAAGCTGTTTCATCATTGTAAAATAATGGTTGGGGTCAGTATCTTTTTTAGTTTTTCCATAGTCCTTTGCTTCTTTATCCAACGCTGTAAGCAACGTGGTGCGTTGTTCTGGCGTAGCTTCCAAAAAAGATTTGCCGTTTGCTTTTTTACTGGCTGCATCCAGCTTGCCAATACCTTCATGAAATATTTTTTGATCCTTATCTTCATAAGTATCATTCACCATTACTACCATCAACTGGCCAACTTTAGCCGCTTTGGCGCCAGGTGTTTTTGTTGCTGGCAAAATAGTTTCTGCAACTTCATCTAAAAAAGCTGTGTCTGCTTCTCCAAATTTATCGCCGCCAATCATTGGGCCGGTATTGCAACTGGTGAGTAATTCACCGCCAATGAATACACCACCAGTTAGGGATGCAATCATTTTTAATAACTCTCTTCTTTCCATATTAATAGTTTTTGTATGCTTATTATAAATTTCCTTTTTTTAATTCGGTTACTGCAAAGTCTACTGCCCTTGCGGTTAATGCCATGTAGGTAAGCGATGGGTTTTGGCAAGCAGATGATACCATGCAGGCGCCATCTGTTACAAACACATTTTTACAATCCCACACCTGGTTGTATTTATTTAATACCGACGTCTTGGAATCGTTACCCATCCTTGCGGTGCCCATTTCGTGAATGCCGTGGCCCATTGCGTGGCCTGTATCATAGGTGGTAACATTTTTTACGCCGGCAGCTTCAAACATGGCAACAAGGTCGCTCACCATATCTTTGCGCATCTTTTTTTCATTGTCTTTTAGCTCGGCATCCATACTTAATACGGGCAGGCCCCACTTATCTTTTACCGTTTTATCAAGCGTTATTTTGTTTTCATGATAGGGTAAAATTTCACCAAATGCGTTGGCGCCAATAGTCCAGCTGCCCGGCTCTGTAATGGCTTCTTTAAAATTGTTGCCAATATTTAGTTCTGCTATTTCCCTGCTCCAGCCTTGACGGGATGCACTGCCCTGGTAGCCGTAACCACGCAGGTAATCTCTTTTATCACCATACAAATTGGCAAACCTAGTTATATAAAAACCATTTGCCCTACGCCCGTAAGTTGTCTCATTTTCGTAGCCTTCTACCTTGCCCGAAGCTCCAAGGTTATAATGATGGTCCATTATATTATGCCCTAGCTCGCCACTGCTGCTGCCTAAGCCATCTTTCCAAACATCTGTTGCAGAGTTCATTAATACCCAGGCAGAGTTTAGCGTAGAGGCATTCAGGAAAACAATCTTACTATAAAATTCATAGGTCTTATTTGTTTCCGTATCCAATACTTCTACGCCTTTTGCTTTTTGCGTATCCTTATCGTAAATAATTTTTGTTACGATAGAAAATGGCCGCACCGTTAAATTATTGGTCGCCGTTGCAGCTGGCAGGGTAGATGATTGCGTACTAAAATAACCCCCAAACGGACAGCCTTCCCAACAACGGTTGCGATACTGGCATTGCACACGGCCAGGGATAGGCGCTGTTAAATTAGCTACACGCCCAATAATCAAATGGCGGTTTTTAAACTGCGTTTTTATCCTTGCAGCCACATCTTTTTCAACAGTGTTTAAATCCATCGGGGGCAAAAAATGGCCATCGGGCAAATGTTCCAAGCCTTCTATTGAACCACTGATGCCGGCAAATTTTTCAACATAATCGTACCATGGCGCAAGGTCTTTATACCGTATGGGCCAATCAATGGCAATACCATCTTTAGCATTGGCATCAAAATCAAAATCGCTCCATCGGTAACTTTGCCTTCCCCACAAAATAGAGCGGCCACCCATTTGGTAACTGCGCCACCAGGTAAAAGGCTTTACTTCCGTGTACGGACAATCCTTTTCATTTGCCCAGCTATCCATAACTGCTTCACCTGCTGCCCAGCCACGATGGATTACTGGATAATCTTTCTTTTGCTGCGCAGTGGTATGCCCACGGTGCTCAAAATCCCATGGGTCTTTATTAGCCGTTTTATAATCTTTTATATGTTCATGCGGTTTACCACGTTCCAGCATCAATACTTTTAAGCCTTTTTCTGTAAGCTCCTTAGCTGCCCAACCGCCGCTAATACCTGAACCTACAACTATTGCGTCATAAGTATTTTGTATTACTGCTTTGTTATTTATTTGGGTTGAATCACTAGGCATATTTCTATTTATTAGGATAATTAATTCAATCCATTAATTTATTAGCTTTTCTTTTTTACTTTTCCCCAATCCCACTCTCCAAGTGAGGAGGGGAGTTTAGCCGTTCGGGTAGCAAACGCTTACCTTAACGGCATTGATGCCAGATTGCTGATTTAAATGTTTCCCTTTTTTAATTCACTTACGGCATACTCTGCTGCCCTTGCAGTAAAAGCCATGTAAGTAAGCGATGGGTTTACGCAAGAAGCGGAAGTCATAAAAGAGCCATCCGTTACAAAAACATTTGGCGCATCCCACATTTGGTTATGGCTGTTTAGTACAGATGTTTTTGCATCCCTACCCATACGTGCAGAGCCCATTTCGTGTATGCCCCTGCCGAGGGTACCATCCCCATCACGCCCCTTTACATTTTTAACGCCTGCAGCTTCCAGCATTTCAATTGCATCGGCAAGCATGTCTTTGCGCATCTTTTTTTCATTGTCTTTGTACTCGATATCCATCGATAAAACATTTAGGCCCCACTTATCTTTTTTAGTTTTATCAAGCGTTACAAAATTTTCATGGTAAGGTAGCGTCTCTCCAAAACCACCAATATTCATCGTCCAGCTGCCTGGCTCAGATAATGCGTCTTTAAAGCCTGCACCAATAGAAATTTCTTCTGCAGAGCGGCTATAACCTTCTCGTGTACCGCCTCCCTGGTAACCAAAGCCACGCAGGTAATTGCGTTTATCGCCAAATAAATTTTGGTAACGTGGTATGTAGATACCGTTGGCACGGCGGCCAAAAGTATATTTGTCTTCGTATCCTTCTACCTCGCCACCAGCGCCTACGCCTAAATGATGGTCCATGATGTTATGACCTAACTCGCCGCTACTGCTGCCTAAGCCTCCTTGCCAAACATCGGTTGCCGAGTTCATTAATACCCATGCACTATTTAGGGTAGATGCATTAAGGAAAATTATTTTTGCATTGTATACATAGGTCTTGTTGTCTTCCCCGTCTAAAACTTCTACGCCTGTAGCACGTTTTTTATCTTTATCGTATAAAATTTTAGTAACAATGCTCCATGGGCGAACAGTAAGGTTACCTGTTTTTTTTGCTGCCGGCAATGTAGAGGACTGTGTACTGAAATAGGCGCCGAACGGACATCCCAGCCAGCATTTATTTCTATATTGGCAATTGCCCCTGTCCTGCAAAGGCTCTGTAATATTAGCTGTGCGCCCGATTATCATAGAACGCTTGCCTTTATAATGTTCCTTTATCCTTGCGGCCACATCTTTTTCAACAATCGTCATATCCATAGCTGGCAAAAATTGCCCGTCAGGCAATTGGGCCAGGCCATCACGGGAGCCGCTAATGCCGGCAAACTTTTCAACATAATCGTACCAAGGTGCTATTTCATTATAACGCACAGGCCAATCTATGGCAATGCCATCTTTAGCATTGGCATCAAAATCAAAATCGCTTAAGCGGTAACTTTGCCTGCCCCACATTAACGAACGGCCACCCATATGGTAACCACGGAACCAGTCAAAACGCTTCACTTCTGTGTAGGGGGATTCAGAATCTTTTACCCAATAATCGAGGTTGGTTTCATTAAGCGGATAATCCCTTTTTAGTACCGGATATTCTTTAATCATTTCCTGTGTACGTTTGCCCCTATGCGGATAATCCCATGCTTCTTTATTGGCGTTCACATAATCTTTTATGTGCTCAATATCACGGCCACGTTCCAGCATTAAAACCTTTAATCCCTTTTCAGTCAATTCTTTTGCGGCCCAGCCTCCACTGATGCCTGAACCTACTACAATGGCATCGTACGTATTTTGTGTAACGGCCTTGTTATTGATGTGTGTTGAATCTTGCGGCATATTTCTTTTTATTTTTTAGTATTTTTTTAAGTAAGATAATTGGCTTTTAAGAAAGCTATTGGCAATATTTTTATTATTAAAGATGATTGGAAAACTTACACATCGCATATTTCGATGGCCGATTTTAGGGCTGCTACTTTGTCTTTAGTTTCTTTGGCTGTCGGGATAAATTCCTGCGCAACGTAGTCTTTAAAGCCTGTTGCTAAAATGGCGTTCATAATTGCGGGATAATTCAGTTCTTGTTTCTCATCCAGCTCATGCCTGCCGGGTACGCCAGCGGTATGGTAATGGCCAAGGTATTGATGGTTGTCTTTAATGGTGCGGATAACATCGCCTTCATCAATTTGCATGTGGTAAATATCATACAGCAATTTAAAGTTTTCCGATCCTGTGCGTTTGCACAATTCAACTCCCCAATTTGTTTTGTCGCACATGTAATCTTTGTGGTCAATCTTGCTATTTAGCAATTCCATTTGCAGGGTGATACCATTTTTTTCTGCCATAGGCAAAATTTTCTGCAGCCCTTCCGCGCAATTTTTTAGCCCTGTTTCATCATCCATCCCATTGCGGCTTCCACTAAAGCAAATTAAATTTTTATAGCCAGCCTTAGCCATTAACGGTATCACTTCCAAATAGCTTTTTACTAATGGCTCATGATAAGCTTTATTATTAAAGCCATTGGTAAGGCTAACGGGGCCATCGATATAGCACATGGAACTGTACAACCCATACTTTTGGATCACCGGCCAATCTTTGGGCCCCAAAAGGTCGATAGCGCCGAAGCCAATCTCTTTAACTGCCTGGCATAATTCTTCTAGCGGTATAAAGCTGAAGCACCACTGGCATACAGAATGGTTAATATTTCCTTTTAATTTCACGTTAGTTTCTTTTTTGTTTTCAACTGCAAATGCAGGTAGCAGTGAAGATGCGCCAATTGCGGCAGAACTTACGAGGAGGTTTTTTATAAGCGCCCTTCTATTTTGTTTAGTTGCCATTATTATTTTTTAAAGTTGATAAGATTCTGCGGTAACAATAGTTGGCTGCAATACCGTCTTTTTCCTGGAACGCATATATATAAACAAACCTATAAAAGCAGCGATTAAAATAATGGGGATAATTAACGTAACATTAATTATTTGTGGGCCGGCTAGTTTTTTAGCTTCATTAAGCACATTTGCCATTTCGGGCGTGGCCGTTTGGGCGGTATATGCTTTCAAGCTTGCACCATCAGGCAATTTTGCGCCAAGCAACTTGTCATAATAGCTACCCATAAATATCATGTATACAGATACTGCAAACATGCCGGCACCACCCATCAGGTTCATGCCTACAGCACCTGTGCGTGGGAGGTTTTCTGAAACAAATCCTAGCATTGTAGGCCAAAAATAACAAACGCCTACGCCAAATACTATGGCACCTACAAAAAGCATATTGCCTGTTGAATGGCTAAGCAGGTATAAGCCTATAGCGGCAAAAAATGCAGACAATATCAACACACCGGTGGCAGAAAACCTATGGACCACTGGCCCTGCAAAGGCTCGCCCTAAAACCATGATACCTGTTTCAAGCGTTAATAATAAAATGGCATTTTCTGTTACATTCTTCAACAATACATCGATCCATTGTCCGGTAAATAATTCGGTGATGGCGGTGCCAAACATCAATATTATCATCACAAAAAACAATGGATTTAGTAACGCCTTGTACATGTCTGAAGTGGATACGCCGCTTGATACACGTTCTGTCGGGGGAAATTCTAACTTACTAAAAAGGTAGCCATAAATTACTGTAGGTATCAACATAAGACCAACTAATAATTTCCAGTTCTCAAGGTATAAAGTGCCAGGGATATTAACACCAATAAACCGTACAATCAGCGTACCGATAACTATGCCTCCCGGAAACCAAAGATGGAAATGATTAAGCTTTGTAGTTTTCTTTTCTGTATAAAGGCTTGCTACCAGTGGGTTACAGGCTGCCTCAACCGTACCATTGCCAATACCTATCAATAAAGTAGATATAAACAAGGAGGTAAAACCAGTTGCTGTAATAGTGAGGATGATGCCGAGCAGATGAAATACGGCGGCGGCAATCAAAAGTTTTTTCATCCCTATAATATCAACCACCATGCCGCCAATAATAATGGCTAACGGAAAGCCCCAAAAGGCAGTACTTGTAATAATGCCCACATCTTCCTGCGTTAATCCAAAATTGTGTTTCCAGGTATCAAGCAAACCGGCACGTATACCAAAAGAAAGAGAAGTAACGAGCAAAGCTGTACAACTGGCTACAAATAATTTATTCCGTTGAATATTGGCAGGCATAATCGATATGTTTTTAAGCAATGAATTCCCAAGTTAAGAATTTATATAAATAAAACGTCCAACTGACAATAAAATAATTGATAATTATATGATAAGATGTGTTTAAAATAAACTAATGCACTATTTTTAAAGGCGGTAATAAAAAGTATCCCGTGTTTTAATTAAGCTGGCAATGGTTTTCAATTTTTTATAAGATTGCCCTCTTTATTTTTAATTTGCTTTTTATGACAATGTGTTAAAATAAAATTGATAATTTTAGACTGCAAAAAATTCGATGCCGCTGAAGGTATTAACGAGCATACCTTTTTTAACCCCGGCAATAACGATAGCTGCAACAAATCAACCACTTAATAAAATAATTATGGATAGAAAATTACGGATGGGCATGATCGGCGGTGGCAAAGACGCCTTTATTGGTGCTATACATCGCCTTGCTGCAAATATGGATGGCTTAATAGAACTGGCAGCGGGCGCACTTAGCATAAACCCCGAAATTGCCATTGAAAGTGGTAAAATGCTGTTTTTGCCAGAAAGCCGTACTTACCTTACTTACCAGGAATTAATAAAAAATGAAAGCGCGCTGCCCGCAAATGAACGGATTGATTTTGTAACAATTGTAACCCCAAACTTTGCGCATTTTGCACCGGCAATGATGGCGCTGGACCATGGGTTTAATGTAGTGATAGAAAAACCAATTGCCTTTACATTAGATGAAGCAAGGCAATTAAAAGCCAAGGTGGCCGAAACCGGGCTTATACTTTGCCTTACACATACGTACTCTGGTTACCCCATGGTAAAGCAGGCCCGCGCTATGTGTGCAGATAATGTTTTGGGTAAGATTAGGAAGGTATGGGTAGAATATCCGCAAGGCTGGCTAAGCAAGCTCAGCGAAAGGGAAGGCAATGCCCAGGCAGCCTGGCGTACCGACCCAAGCAAAAGTGGCAAAAGCGGCGCGATGGGCGATATCGGCACGCATGCAGCCCATTTGGCAGAGTACATAACTGGCTTACAAATAACTCAATTGTGCGCAGACCTGAATATTTTAGTAGAGGGCAGGGCCCTGGATGATGATGGCAATGTGCTGTTAAAATTTAGCAACGGCGCTGCTGGTGTATTGATGGCATCACAGGTAGCGGCAGGTGAAGAGAACGCATTAAAAATTAGGGTGTACGGTGAAAAAGGTGGCATTGAATGGGCACAGCACGAGCCTAATACTTTGCTTATAAAATGGCTTGACCAGCCCGCACAGATTTTAAGGGCGGGCGCTAATTATACCGGTGTATTATCCAGCTATGCAACTAATAGCTGCCGTACGCCAGGTGGGCACCCAGAAGGTTATTTAGAGGCCTTCGCAAATATTTACAGGAATTTTGCGCAAACATTAGGCGCCAAAATAGATGGCACTACACCCTCTAAAGAAGCCCTTGATTTTCCTGGAGTGGAAGATGGCATTCGTGGCATGGCTTTTATAGATAATGTGGTAGCGTCTTCTCAGTCGGATAAAAAATGGTTTGAGCATAAAGTGTAAAGCCTACCTGCCCTCCAAAGGAGGGTTCTGGAGCAAG
This sequence comes from Ferruginibacter sp., assembly GCA_043788035.1. GTDB lineage: Bacteria > Bacteroidota > Bacteroidia > Chitinophagales > Chitinophagaceae > Ferruginibacter. The sequence continues at coordinate 20,220 of JAYVUJ010000292.1, forward strand.
CTGATCCGGAGAGTTTTTAGCTAATTGCAACAGAGGCCGACTTAGTTTTTAAGGTGTTATTATAAAACAGCAGATATAGTTGGGTTGGTAGCTAGTAAAAAACGGAAAGAAAAAGAAAAGCAATTAATTTTATAAGATTGCTGGCAAGGCATCAGAGCCTGGATCCCTCATTAGGAGGGCTGAGAGGTTGGCACATTTATTACAAAACAAAAAATAAATAACCTAATTCAATGACTACACTAAAAGGGCCGGGTATTTTTTTAGCTCAGTTTATGGGCGACAAACCGCCATTCAATACGCTGCAAGGCATATGTATATGGGCCAAGAGCGTTGGTTTTGCAGGCGTACAGATACCGAGCTGGGATAGCCGCCTGATAGACTTGCAAAAAGCAGCCGAAAGTAAAGATTATTGCGATGAGATAAAAGGCATTGTAAATGGTTGCGGTATGGAGATTACTGAATTATCTACGCACCTGCAAGGCCAGTTGGTGGCAGTAAACCCTGCATACGATGCATTGTTTGATGGCTTTTCACCTGAGGCTTACCGCAATAACCCAACAGCACGACAAGCATGGGCAGTGCAACAATTAAAGTATGCAGCCATAGCGTCTAAAAACCTGGGGCTCGCTGCCCACGCCACTTTTAGCGGGGCTTTGTTATGGCATACGGTTTATCCATGGCCACAGCGCCCTGCAGGGCTGGTAGAAACCGGCTTTACAGAATTGGCAAAAAGATGGCTGCCTATCCTAAACCATTTTGATGAACAGGGTGTTGATCTTTGTTACGAAATACACCCCGGCGAAGACTTGCACGATGGCGTGAGTTATGAAATGTTCTTGGAAAAAGTGAACAACCATCCTAGGGCTTGTTTGCTTTACGACCCATCACATTTTATATTGCAGTGCCTGGATTACCTGGCCTACATTGACCATTATCATGAGCGTATAAAAATGTTCCATGTAAAAGATGCGGAGTTTAACCCTACAGGGAAACAAGGCGTTTATGGCGGTTACCAAAACTGGATCGACAGGGCTGGCCGCTTCCGCTCGCTGGGTGATGGGCAGGTAAATTTTAAAGCCATTTTTAGTAAGATGGCCGCCTACGATTATAAAGGCTGGGCGGTGATGGAATGGGAATGTGCCATCAAAAATTCTGAAGACGGCGCTAAGCAAGGTTCCATATTTATAAAGGACAATATCATCCGCGTAACAGAAAAAGCTTTTGATGATTTTGCCAGCACCGGCAGCGATGAAGACTTTAATCGCAGGATATTAGGATTAGTACACTAATTTAACAACATATTTAAAGCACAAATTAAACATTTACATGAAAAAGATAATCACCATTTTTGCATTAGCCACAGGCATTTACGCCTGCGACAGCGGCACAGATAATAAGCCGGGCGCAACAACCACCACTACTGCAGCAGCTACAGAAACCGCAAAAGCCGATGTAACCAGCACGCCTGAATTTATGAAAGGGCTCGACCTTGTAAAGGGAAGCGATTGTGCGACCTGCCATAAGATTGATGAAAAAATTATTGGCCCCGCCTTTAGGGACATAGCAAACAAATACACCAATAACGAAGCTACCGTTGATATGCTGGCCAATAAAATTATTAAAGGCGGTTCCGGTAATTGGGGGGCAATAGCAATGACGCCTCATAGCGGCTTATCTGTTGATGACGCCAAGGCGATGGCTCAATATGTTTTATTACTTAAAAACAATTAAAAATTTACACCATGAAATTTATCCCCATTAGCCTGGTTTTTCTTTTTATGAATGGCTATCATTCCACCCAACCGGATGTTGCGAAAACAACCGTTGCCGTAACCGAAAATACGCAACCCAATAAAGATGGCTGGCAGGTATTATTTGATGGAAAAACAACCAAGGGGTGGCATACCTACGGTAAAACTACGGTTGGCAATGCCTGGAAAGTTGCAGATGGCGCTGTATATGTAGACCCTTCCATTAAAGAAGGCGGCGATTTAGTAACAGATAATGAGTATGAAAACTTTGACTTGAAACTGGAGTGGAAAATATCAAAAAATGGCAACAGCGGAATCATGATCTTTGTTAAAGAAGACGCTGCAAAATATAATGAAACCTATGTTACCGGCCCCGAAATTCAGGTGCTGGATAATGAAGGGCATCCAGATGGAAAGATAACCAAGCACCGTGCCGGCGATTTATACGATTTAATTAAAAGCTCCTCAGAACCAGTGAAGCCGGTAGGCCAATGGAACCAGGCTGAAATAATTGCGAACAAGGGAAAACTTCAGATTTTTTTAAACGGCACCAACGTGGTAACTACCACCATGTGGGATGATAAATGGAAGCAACTAATTGCCAATAGCAAGTTTAAAGAAATGCCCGATTTTGGAAAATTCAATAAGGGAAAGATTGCTTTGCAAGACCATGGAAATACCGTTTGGTACCGTAACATAAAAATTAAAAAATTATAAAAATTACCATTATGCTTGCTAAACAATTAACCCTTAGTTTTTTTTTATTGCTATGTATTGCCACAACTTTTTCATTCACAGATAAACAGCTTAAAATGTCTTCTGCAAAAAAGAATAGCTTGCTTGTTTTTTCAAAAACAAATGGCTACCGGCACGAGAGTATTGAAGCTGGAATTGCAGCCATAAAGAAATTAGGAGCTGAAAATAATTTTGAGGTGGATGCCACAGAAGATTCATCTTACTTAACAGATGCGAATTTTAAAAAATATAAAGCCATTGTGTTTTTAAGCACTACCGGTACTGTTTTAGGTAAAGAGCAGGAAGCTGCGTTGCAGAAATTTATACGCAGTGGCAACGGGCTTATGGGCATTCACGCAGCAACCGATTGCGAATACAAATGGCCCTGGTTCGTACAGATGATAGGTGCTAATTTTGTGTCGCACCCACAGCAGCAGGAGGCTAAATTAATTATTGTAGATAGTACCAATATCTCAACAAAACATTTACCTGCTGAATGGGTAAGGAAAGATGAGTGGTACAATTTTAAAAACATGAACCCTGATGTTAAAGTGCTGATCAAAATTGATGAAACATCTTACACTGGCGGAACAAATGGCGACAACCATCCTATGGCCTGGTACCATAGTTTTGATGGTGGCAGGGTATTTTATACCGAGCTTGGGCACACTGATGAATCTTACAGCGAACCCTTATATTTGAAACATATATTGGGCGGTATAAAATACGCAATGGGTACGAAATAATTACTGAATAATTTAATTTTAAAGGGCAGCTGTTATGGCTGCCTTTTTTAGTTGGTTTAATACTGAATTCACCAATATCTATTTTTTCACAACATATTTTGTAAAGTTTTGTAATAGTCACATATCAACTAATTTTAAATCAACAAAATAATAATTATGGAAAAATTTGCATTATTAGCAAGGGTAGAAGCAAAACCAGGCAAAGAAAATGAAGTAGAAGAATTTTTAAAAAGTGCCTTGCCGCTTGCACAAGAAGAAGCATTGACCATAAAATGGTACGGGCTTAAAATTAACGCCAACACTTTTGGCATATTTGATACATTTGAAACTGAAGATGGTAGAAAGGAACACCTGCAGGGGAAAATTGCGGCAGCCCTGATGGCTAATGCCGCTACATTGCTGGCTAAAGACCCGGTAATAGAATTTGTAGACCTGATAGCTGTTAAATAACAGGCAAAAAAAAAGGTAGCTCAAATGGCTACCTTTTTTTTATTAAAATACATTACCTACAGTTCTCTTATCCAAATATTACGAAAACTAATCGGTTCGCTTTTATCGCCATGCGCCTGTAGCTTAACAGGCGAAGGACCAATTTTTTTGTACTGAGGGGCGCCTATGTAAGCGGTTTCTCCCTTTAACTCATAATTATTTTGAACCAGTACACCATTATGGAGTGCGGTTACTTTGGCTGTAGACTTAACGGTGCCGTCTTCATTAAATGTAGGCGCAGTCCATATTACATCATACGTTTGCCATTCACCTGGTTTTTTGCAGGCATTCGCCAATGGTACAGATTGCTTGTAAATACTGGCTGTTTGTCCGTTTGTATAAGTTTTATTATTGTAGCAATCCAATATCTGCATTTCATATCCTGCATCCCCTTCGCCTGTGCTGGCTAAAAATACACCACTGTTACCACGTGCTTGCCCTTCGCCGGTAATATTGCTTGGTATGCGCCACTCTACATGCAACTGGTAATTACTAAATAATCTTTTAGTCTGGATATTGCCTGTGCCTTTTTTAACAGTCAGTATTTTTTGGCCCACTGTCCATGCCGCAGCTTTTGATGTATCGTCTGTAGATACCCATTCGTCCAAATTTTTACCGTCAAACAATATGATCGCGTCAGAAGGGGCATCACTTGTTACCTTGCCTGCGGTTACCACTTTTGGCACAGGCGTATATACTTCGGTAAGCTTTGGGTCGTCTTGTGCAAAAGCAGCTGTTGCCATAATAATAGCAGTAAATAAAAGGGATAATTTTTTTCTGTCCATGACTAACAATTTTTATTTAAAAAAGATAAATTTAAAGAGGTACAAAGTAATTTATTTTTTTAGGATAAGCCAAATTGTTTACAAAGTAATAAGGGTATCCATTTTTACAAAGCAACTGTACAACCAGCCTTTAAAAATCAGAATAATCAGTGGGCCTCAAAAAGAAAATATCTGCTTTAGAAACGGTATTTAAATATTCAGGCATTACCGAAATCCGCTTCCAAACGCTATCGTCAACAAAGTTTTTCCAATGTTCATCGCGGGATATTTTGCTATCAAAAGTTGTCATGTACATCAGGTTAGGCATATGGCTGCCGCTTAAAACTTCCGCATAAAAAACAGCGTTAAACTGCAAGCGGTTAAACAACCCAACTTCGCCACCATCGTTAAACATCTTTATTTTTTGGCGATATAATTTTTCTGTTGCGGCTTCATAGCTGCGTAGTTCGTAAACCCTTTCGTTTAGCGGGGCTGTAAGGGATGGCTTTTGCAGGTGCAGCATATCTTTAAAAGCTTTTAAAATAATATTTTCCATCCGTACATAGGGTGCATTACTGTAGGCTGCAGAACCGTAAGCAGACGTATCGCCTTTTAACAAAATGCCCGCAGATAGCATATTAGCAAAGCTTTCAAACTTTTTCATGGAAGAAAAAGGCACCAGCATATACATTTTTTTATCGCTTGATGTATCGTTGTCTAACGAACTAAATACACCAATATTACTTAGCCCGTTTTTATGCAGCGCGGGCAGGTAAACGTTTTTTAAATAGGCGCTGGTAGTAGCTAATTGTGCGTCATTTTTAAAATGATAAATAGTAAGCTGGTAATATTCCGGAGTGGCCGTTTGATGGTTTACTGTAAAACTACTGCCCAGTATAAACAGCAAACAGAAAGATAAAAGTAGCACTGGAGAAAACTTTTTTTTCATACGAAGCAATTTGAGATTTTAAATTATTTAGAGAGTTAAATATAGCCCATAAAATTGAGACAGATTAGCTGCGGTCCGGTAAAATTTAAAAGTAGCGGGGTTTTATTATGTTACTTCCAGCTCTACTTCAATATTGCCTCTTGTGGCATTGCTGTAGGGGCATACCTGGTGTGCCTTATTTACCAATTCTTCTGCCATTGCACGATCAACGCCGGGCACATCTACCAGCAATTTTACCGCAAGCCCAAACTTGCCCCCATCCAGTTGCAAAAGGTGTACTTCCGCAGTTACAGTGGTTGTGCCTGCAATTACTTTTTCCATGCGCATAACGTGCATAAGTGCATTATCAAAACAGGCTGCATAGCCAGCAGCAAATAGCATTTCAGGGTTTAAATGCCCATCTTCAGTACCACCAAGGCTTTTAGGCAAACGTACATCGGCATCCAATACATTATCATCAGATTTTACATGCCCGTTACGCCCACCAGTAGCCGTAACAGAGGTTGAATAAACTTTTTTCATTTGTTGTATTTATCAGTTAAAAATATCATTAAGTCTCAAACCAATAAAAATGAAAAAAGTTTACGTTAATAATTTGAATTGTGTGGCGTACCCAAAATCCACAAGCTGTGGAAGACAAGGGAGCCGGGATATCCCCGTCCGTACCAGTGCGGGCGAGCACTACAATCTTTTTTGCGGCAACTTACAAAAAAAGATGTCCCCGTCTGAACGGGTTCATCCAGGCGGGCGTTGTTGTCTCTCACCCTTCAGTCTGTGCAGTGTTTTGTAAAGCTTGTAGTTTTTGAGTAAATAATAAAATCATTTCATTTTTGCCCAAACAAAATAATGGATCCCGTAAAAGATATTTACGAAAATTTTAGCAGCACAATTAAAAGGTACCATCAACCTTTAGCCAGCATTTTATTAATTAACCACCAGTGTATTGTATGCGGGCAAACACAAGCTGCCCATCATCATTCAGGGCGGCGTAAAGCAATTGTAAGCATTGGGCTGGCTGGGTAAAGTTTGCTAAAGCATGTAACGTCCTAAAATGCTTATTGCTTTAATATCCAAGTGTCTATTAAAAATTACTCAGCAAGCATCGCACCCCAGCAATCAAGTTGTGGTGCCCGCATCATTTCTATAAATGGCATTACTTTATCAAGCAAGCCATTATCGCTGCCCTTGCCAATTGCAGAAGTAGCAGCTGGCCTTTTTCTTGTATCCTGCAAACCACTTTCCACCCCATCTTTTAATCTGTCTGTCAAATCTGCCAGGTGCCATTTTGTTTCTTCATCTTTACAAATCAATAATGCGGCTGTAATATTTTTAAGCAGTTGCAGTTTATGCGCTTTTAATACCGGTAATAAATCAATTAAAGATAAGTCTGACGTATACATTGAAGCAGAAGGCCCGGCGGCGGTATTCTCGAGGCTAAGCATTTTTGCAACATACACCCTTTGCAAGTTGCGGCGGTAAATACTAATTGGCCTGCCAGTTTTAAGTTCGGGCCAAATACCTTTTTCAATATCAGTAAAAAACTGGTTAGGCGTGTATGCTTTTACAGGCTGTAATGCCTGGCAATAAATTAACCGGTTAATTTTTTGGGGCGATATTATTTCATTTAATATAGCTTTTTGAATAGTCAATAATTCAATGGGCCCCAACCCACCTGTTTTAGAATAAGTACTTTTATTTAATAGCCAGCCGGGCGTTTTAAATAATTCTTCCTGCAAAAAAGCAACGGCGGCTTTTTGTTTTTCTGTTCTTACATATTCTACCTTATCTCCTTTTTGGCCAACCGTTTTAGGCGCCTCGTACCGTCCGCCAATATCTTCACAAACATGTAATAAATAACTTTGGTATTGGTTAACCAGCAGGCTTTCCATTTTTTCTATGCCATCGTAATTTCCATTGGGCAAATTTGCCCAACTGGTTAATTCAGGCAATATTTTTTTTAAGTTGCGTATGCCAAGCCTGCCTGCTTTTACGGCATCATTGCCCAGGTCTTCGGCTTGGCTTTTAGCGCCGCTGTAAGCATATAAAAACCTTGGGTCTTCCAGTTTTTTAACTACCCATTTATTCAAATAATCCTTTTCTTCTTCTGCGGTCTTTAATTGCGGCAACCACCGGTAGCCCCACTCAATCGCCCATTCATCGTAAACGCCTATCTTACCAATTAATTCTTTTTCGCCCATGCCATCTTCTGGCTGCGCCACATAATTAAAGCGGGCGTAATCCATAATAGATGGACAAATACCATTTTTATCAACCCAATTTTTACTTCTCAGGCTATCAACCGGCACAGCAGAAGAGGCAGCAAAATTATGCGCCAGCCCAAGCGTATGACCAACTTCGTGGCTACATACATACGTTATTAGTTTACCCATTAAATTATCATCAAAAATCATTTTACGGGCAGCAGTATCGCAGGTTGCGGCTTGTATAAAATACCAGTCGTGCAGCAGCTCTGTAATGTTGTGGTACCAGTTTATATGCGATTCTAAAATTTCGCCCGTACGGGGGTCATTTACATTTGGGCCGCTGGCATTTTGCACCCATGATGCTTTGTAAACGATGGCACTGTGCCGCGTATCTTCAAGGCTCCATGAAGGGTCGTTTATAGGGGCTTCCAAAGCATATACTGCATTTTTAAAGCCTGCTTTTTCAAAAGCTTTTTGCCAGGCATTTACGCCTGCAATTAAATACGGTACCCATTTTTTTGGCGTTGCCGGGTCAATGTAATACACAATCGGTTTTTTCGGCTCTACAAGTTCGCCTCTTTTATATTTTTCAATATCTTCATCTTTCGGTTCCAGCCGCCAGCGGGTTGCCAGCCACGAGCCATTAAACCCTTGCGGATGAGGGATATCAAAATCAACATAGCCTCTGCCAAAATAACCAACCCGTTCATCAACATACCGGGGCTTCATGGGGTTCTTGGGCAACATCACTATCGATGTATTAAGCTCATACGTTAAGTACGGGAATGATTGTACAGTGCCGGGATTGCCATTTACAAAAGTTTTTACAGTACGTATTTCAATATTAAGCGGAAAGGCGGATACTTTTTGAACATAGGATTTATCGCTCTGCAGGTCTTGTAAATTGTACACCCTTCTTTGCTGCCCGCTAAAGAAAAAAAGCTCGTTGTCGTTGTTTATATAATCCGTCATATCTACCAGCACTGAGGAAGAATCTGTAGAATATGCCTTTATATCAAAAGCTGCAGAAATAGGTGATAGGTTTGAATTAAGCACTGCTTTGTACATGCCGTTTTCGCTGGTATCGGAAGACCTGCTTCCCGAATATTCCATCTTTTTTATGAACAGCTTATTGTTGGCACCCTTGCTAAAACGGATCACGTTTTCACCGATCTGGTCTGCCCCGTAACCCGAATAAGAATGGTCTGGCTTTACCGGTGCTGCAGCTTTTGAAATACGGTTAACGATTAAAATATCTTTATCACAAATGGAATCCGAAATTTCAAAA
>JAYVUJ010000293.1:0-8187 GCA_043788035.1 Ferruginibacter sp.
CCAACCATTTCATTGATTGTTGCAAAGCCAAGCTGCGCCATTATTTCCCGCAATTCTTCTGTTAAAAATTTAAACAGGTTAACAATATGGTCGGCATTACCAGAGAAGCGTGCCCTTAAATCGGGGTTTTGCGTAGCCACACCAACTGGGCAAGTATTCAAGTGGCATTTGCGCATCATGATGCAGCCTTCTGTAACCAGCGCTGCAGTTGCAACGCCCCATTCTTCGGCACCTAATAAAGTGGCTATCGCTATATCTTTTCCGGTTTTTAACTGCCCATCTGTTTGCAAAACAACACGGCTACGTAATTTATTTTTTACCAAAGTCTGTTGTGCTTCTGCCAAACCAAGCTCCCACGGCAAGCCTGCATGTTTGATAGAACTTATAGGCGATGCACCTGTACCGCCATCATTGCCGGCAATCAATACCACATCTGCTTTGGCTTTTGCAACGCCTGCGGCAATTGTGCCAACGCCTGCTTTTGAAACCAGCTTTACATTGATACGGGCTGCCCTATTGGCATTTTTCAAATCAAATATTAACTGCGCTAAATCTTCAATAGAATAAATATCATGGTGGGGTGGCGGCGATATTAAACCAACGCCTGGTGTAGCATGGCGTACTTTACCTATCCATTCATCTACTTTATGCCCTGGCAACTGGCCGCCTTCGCCTGGCTTGGCACCTTGCGCCATCTTTATCTGCAATTCATCTGCCTGTGTTAAATAATAACTGGTAACGCCAAACCTTGCAGACGCAACTTGTTTAATAGCGCTGCGCATAGAATCGCCGTTAGGCATTGTATCAAAACGCATTTCATCTTCGCCGCCTTCGCCGGTATTGCTTTTGCCGCCTAAACGGTTCATGGCAATTGCCAGGGTGCTATGTGCTTCGTGAGAGATAGAACCAAAGCTCATGGCGCCTGTGGCAAAACGTTTCCAGATGCCTTCTGCCGGTTCTACTTCATCAATAGAAATAGGCTTGCGGTGATAATTAAACTGGAACAGGCTCCTGAGCGTACAAGCTTTTTCGCCTTGGTCATTTACCAGTTTTGAATATTTTTTAAAGGTTGAATAATCATTCATCCTTGTTGAGTATTGTAATAGATGTATCGTTTGCGGATTAAATAAATGAAACTCGCCTTTACGTTTCCATTGGTATACCCCGCCGGTAGTCAGCATATCTACAGGTACTTCTTTTTTACTAAATGCAAATGCGTGCTTAGCTAAATTTTCCTTGGCTATTTCATCCAGCCCCATGCCTTCAATACGCGATATGGCACCGGTAAAATATTTATCTACCACCGACCTGTTTAAACCGATGATTTCAAATATCTGTGCTCCCTGATAAGATTGCAACGTAGAGATACCCATTTTAGAAAACACTTTCAGCAAGCCATCATTGATTGCTTTTGTATAATTCTTTTTTAATTGGTCAACATCAAGGTCGGTCACTAACCTGCCGTTAATCTTCATATCTCGAATACTGGATAATGCCAGGTACGGGTTGATGGCAGTTGCGCCAAACCCTAGCAAGCAAGCAAAGTGATGCACTTCCCAAACATCGCCTGCTTCAACAACCAAGCCTACGCTGCCCCTTAACCCTTTGCGTATTAAATGATGATGAACCGCTGAAACGGCCAGCAAAGAAGGTATTGGCGCATGGTCAGAATCTATAGAACGATCGGTTAATATCAATACTTCAAAACCATCTTCAGCAGCATCAACCGCATAGCGGCATAACCTTGCCAATGCTTTTTGCATAGAATCCGGCTTGCCATCTGCTCGGTAATATAACTGTAATGTTTTTGCCTGGAATACACCGGTATCAATACTCCTTATCTTTTCTAACTCAAAATTAGAAAGCACGGGGTGTTGCAAGGCTACTGTATGGCACGCAAGCGGATCTTCATTTAATAAGTTGCCGTTATTGCCAACGAATGTTGCGAGCGACATAACCAATCTTTCCCTGATAGGATCTATAGGCGGGTTGGTTACCTGGGCAAATAATTGTTTAAAATAAGAGCTTAAATGTTGCGGCTGGTCGCTTAATACGGCTAACGGAACGTCTGTGCCCATTGAACCGATTGGCTCTTTGCCATCCAAGGCCATTGGTGCAATAATGGTGTCTAAATCTTCTGTTGTGTAACCGAATGCTTTTTGGTATTTAAATACCTGGTCGCTTTCCAGATGTGTGAACATTACCCTTGGTTCCGGCAATTCTTCTAACCGTATCTTATATTTATTTAGCCAATCGCCATAGGGTTTTTGTGCGCAGATGCCACGTTTCAATTCGTCGTCGCTAATGATCCTGCCTTGTTCCATATCCACCACAAACATCTTTCCTGGTTGCAGCCTTCCGTTCTCTTTTATAATTGCAGGGTCAACTGGCAATGCGCCGGTTTCTGATGCCATGATAACGCGGTCATCTGTAGTCACGCAATACCTTGATGGCCGTAAGCCGTTCCTATCAAGGGTAGCGCCTATAATTTTACCATCCGTAAAAGATATGGAAGCGGGACCATCCCAGGGTTCCATCATGGAGGCATGGTATTCGTAAAAAGATTTCCTTACCGGATCCATCTTATCATCGCCATCCCAAGCCTCGGGTATCAGCATCATCATTACCTGTGGCAACGACCTGCCGGTAAGTGTTAGTAATTCAATCATGTTATCGAGGCATGCACTATCAGATTGCATGCTGGTTACAACAGGCAATAGCATTTCCATTTCTTCTTTACTAAAATAGGGCGATACAAAGCCTGTTTCGCTTGCCTTTAACCAGTTAAGATTTCCTTGTAAAGTATTGATTTCACCATTGTGTGCCATGTACCTAAATGGCTGTGCTAATTTCCAGCTTGGAAAAGTGTTGGTGGCAAAACGGGAGTGTACTAACCCAAAAGCAGATACTACTCTTTTATTACTCAAATCAGGGAAATAATCACGTACCTGCCTGCTGGTTAACTGCCCTTTGTAAACAATTGTTTTGTAAGATAAAGAGGCAATGTAAAAACCGATAGCATCTTGCCTTACGGTATTTTTTATAGTGTGGCTTGTGTAATTGCGCAGCACAAATAATTTTCTTTCAAAATCGAGCGGGTTGGTAATATGGTCTGGACAAGCTATGAAAACGTGTTCCATCACTGGTTCTACAGATAATGCTGTTGGGCCGATACCAAATGTATTTACCGGTACGCTTCTATAAGTTAATATTTCGAGCCCCAATTTTTCGGCAGCACGATTAAATATCTCCCTGCATTCTTCCCTCAATTTAATTTCTTTGGGGAAAAAGATAACACCAACGCCGTACTTGCCAAAAGAAGGCAGGTGCACGTTTAGTTTTACGCATTCATCAAAGAAAAACTCATGAGGTATCTGGATAAATATACCGGCACCATCTCCCGTATTTGTTTCGCAGCCGCAAGCGCCCCGATGTTCCATGTTTTCTAAAATGGTTAGCGCATCAGAAATATGCTGGTGGTTTTTGTTTCCTTTTATGTTAGCTACAAAGCCTATACCGCAGGAGTCACGCTCAAATTGAGGGTCGTATAGCCCTTTGCCCCCGTCTGCGCTAGCCAGCGGAGGGTGATTTAAAGAGTTCATCGAAACTCCATCCTTGTTTGTTAGCGGCTGGTAATTTAAAGAACCTTCTTTATTGGCTGTAGTTATATTATCCAAAGGTGTATTGTTTGCAGTCGTACTCATTCTAACAAAATTTACTTATAAAAAATTAAGGTTCCAGCTTGTGTGCTTTACGGATGAAGGGTAATGTTTTTGTATTATTTGGCAATAATCGTAGTAGGCTTACACAAGGTATCCGTACAAATTATCATCTTTTTTTAACTCTGTAAAATTTATTTGGTATTTAACCAGATTTTTCAACAGCACATCATAATCGTTTTTTGATTGTAATTCGATGCCCACTAAAGCCGGCCCTGTTTCTTTATTGTGTTTTTGCATGTATTCAAAACGTGTAATATCGTCCTTATCGCCCAATACAAAATTTACAAATTCCTTTAATGCGCCGGGGCGCTGTGCAAAACGAATAAGGAAATAATGCTTTAGCCCTTCGTACTGCAGGGAACGTTCTTTTATTTCCTGCATACGGTCAATATCGTTATTACCGCCGCTTACTACACAAACAACATTTTTACCCTTGATTTGTTCCGCATAATCATCCAAAGCGGCGATAGACAACACGCCAGCCGGTTCGGAAACTATGGCATCTTCACTGTACAATTTTAAAATAGTGGTACAAACTTTTCCTTCGGGCACCAGATGGATCTCCCGCAAAACATCTTTACAAATAGGAAAAGTAATATCCCCTACTCTTTTAACTGCGGCGCCATCAATAAACCTGTCAATGCTATCCAATGTTACTGGCTTGCCTGCTTTAAAGGCTTCAAACATAGATGGGGCGCCTTCAGGTTCTAAACCAATCAATACTGTTTTGGGTGAAACCGTTTTAAAGTAACAACCCACACCAGCACTTAACCCGCCACCGCCAACTGGCATAAATAAAAAATCTATTTGTGGCTGGTCTTCCAATATTTCAACACCAACCGTACCCTGTCCTTCAATGATTTTATAATCATCAAAAGGTGGAATAAAAGTCATGTTATTTTGAACCGCATATTTTTTAGCTGCTATTGCACAATCATCAAAAGTATCGCCGGTCAATTTTACTTCAATCCATTCTTCACCAAACATTTTTGTCTGGCTAATTTTTTGGTTGGGCGTAACCACCGGCATAAACACAACACCCTTTACACGCAACTCTTTGCAGCTATAAGCAAAGCCTTGCGCATGGTTGCCAGCGCTTGCACATACCACCCCTTTTTGCAATTGTTCTTTTGGCAACGTGCTCATCATATTATACGCACCACGTAATTTATAAGAGCGTACTATTTGCAGGTCTTCTCTTTTTAAAAACACATTGCATTGGTACTTTTTTGATAGGTTGGCGTTTAAGGTAAGTGGTGTACGGGTGATAATGTTTTTTAGGCGTATAGATGCAGCTTTGAAATCAAGCAGTGGGATGCCCTCTTCGCTAAATATCGTAAAGTAATTTGCAGAGTTGGCGTTGCCCCAGTCCTCTAAAGGGGGGTAATTTGACGCCCCTGCAGTTTTTGCAAGAGTTACTGCCATATTGATATTGCTCACTACTGTGTCCATAATTTCCTTATACTTCAACAATTTTCTCTAATATACTATACAACTGCAGAAAACTCTACAAGTTGCCCACCGCTAGTTAGCAGAAACGGGGGCAACTCTTCAACAACAGCATACTCTTGAAGCCGCCCTCCACCAGATATTGGGGCGGAGGCAACTTTTCTGCACTGCCGCTAAATTCTGGGGGGAGCCACACATTTGGGCTGGCTCACCCAGAATTTAGCTATAGATTAAATCGCTGTACTAATAGTCTTCATCTCTGTCATAGCCTGCCTTAATTCAGCGCCAATTATTTCAATTGGATGATAACGGATTATCTCATTTACTGTAATAATCATTTTATTATCTACCCCGGCATCAATGCCTTCATTAAAGTTTTTACCAATAAGGTTTGTATTAACAGACTGCATAAAACTAGCTAACAATGGTACGCAGGCGTGATTGAATAAATAACAGCCATACTCCGCAGTATCGGAAATTACCCGGTTCATTTCGAACAATTTTTTGCGTGCGATGGTGTTGGCGATTAAAGGCGTTTCGTGCAATGATTCGTAGTAGGCAGATTCTGCTTTAATACCAGCTTCTACCATTGTTTCAAAAGCCAGCTCGACCCCTGCCCTTACAAAGGCAACCATCAATAAACCATTGTCAAAATATTCCTGTTCGTTAATCTTATCTTTTGTTGGAGCTATTTTTTCAAACGCAGTTTCGCCAGTTTCTGCTCTCCATTTCAATAAATTGGTATCATCATTTGCCCAGTCTTCCATCATTGTTTTAGAAAACTCACCGCTCATAATATCATCCTGATGCTTGCGGAACAAGGGGCGCATGATATCTTTTAATTCTTCAGATAGTTCAAACGCTTTTATTTTTGCTGGGTTCGAAAGCCTATCCATCATGGCAGTAATACCGCCTTGTTTTAATGCTTCTGTAATAACTTCCCAACCATATTGAATCAATTTTGAAGCATATGCTTTATCAATTCCCTTTTCTGCCATCTTATTAAAAGATAAAATAGACCCTGTCTGCAACAAGCCACAAAGAATGGTTTGTTCGCCCATAAGGTCAGACTTCACCTCTGCTACAAAAGATGATTTCAGCACGCCCGCTTTATGACCGCCGGTTGCAACTGCGTAAGCTTTTGCTTGTCCCCAACCTTTTTCTTCAGGGTCATTTTCCGGATGTACTGCAATTAAAGTAGGTACGCCAAAACCTCTTTTATATTCTTCCCGCACTTCTGTACCAGGGCATTTTGGTGCTACCATTATTACCGTAATATCTTTTCGTATTTGAGTACCTTCTTCAACAATATTAAAACCGTGTGAGTAAGATAAAGTAGAGCCTTGCTTCATCAACGGCATGATGGCTTTAATTACCGCAGTATGCTGTTTATCCGGCGTTAAATTAATAACTAAGTCTGCACTCGATATCAGGTTTTCGTAGGTATCAACTGTAAAACCATTTTCGGTTGCGTTCTTCCACGATTGCCTTTTTGCATCAATGGCTTCCTGTCTTAATGTGTAAGAAATATCAAGCCCGCTATCCCTCATGTTCAAGCCCTGGTTTAAACCTTGTGCGCCGCAACCCACTATCACAATTTTCTTTCCCTTCAATTCATTCACGCCATCCGTAAATTCACTTTTTTCCATTAGTTCACATACCCCTAATTGATTTAATTTTTCTCGTAACGATAATGTGTTAAAGTAATTAGCCATTGTTTGTTTTGTTTATTGTTGATGGTTTGTTGTTTATTATTTTTTCTAATATTTACTCTTTTCTATTTGCTTGTTTGTTATAGCTTGTTTATTTATGCTTGTTTATTTATGCTTATTGTTCGAACTTTTGTTTTTTTATGGCAGCATCGTTGTGTCACCCCCTTGTACGTCATACCTATTTGGTATTCTTCCTTAAATTGCCAATTACTTTATTTATCCGGTAGCTTATCCCGACCTCACCCCAGCCCTCTCCAGAGGAGAGGAAGCTAGACCCTGCTAACTTGAAATACTTTTCGAATTTGGAGCCGCTTGCTCTGCCTAATCCTAAAAAAATATTCAACCCGATTACTCTAAGAACTCTCCTTTGCAGGGCAGGGAGGTTGTATCTTTTTACATACTAAACACCTCATCCTGGTGATTCAAGAATTCATTTTCAATCACTTCTTCGCCAGGCTCGTTCTGTTCAAATTCTTTTAGCTTTTCGTGGAAGCCGTTGCTTTCTTTTATGATGGCAATCCTTGCGCTGCGTACAAATTCTATCAAGCCGTATGGTTCCAGTGCTTTTATTAATTTATCGGTTTCTTCTCTGTGGCCAGTTGTTTCAAACACTGTAAAATCTTTACGGATGGCAATTGCCCTTGCACCGCATTCCCGTAATAATCTTTCTACTTTTACTTTCTCTGCAATTTCGTCTGTAGAAACCTTATATAACGCCATCTCCTGCCAAACCACTTCATCGTTGGTGTTAAAATATGCTTTTAAAACTTCCACTTGCTTTTCAATTTGCCTGCACACTTTCCTTACCACTTCTTCTGTTTCTTCAATCAGGATCGTGAAGCGGTGAATGCCTTCAATCTCTGATGGCGATGTGTTCATGCTATCAATATTTATTTTTCTTCTTGAAAAAATAATAGCGATGCGGTTGAGCAAACCAATCTGGTTTTCTGTGTAAACGGTTATGGTGAATTCTTGTTTCATATTTCGAACTTTACTATTGTGCGTTATTTATTTAATGGCAATTATGCGTAGCCTTTTATAATCTGCATACCAATCGTTATCCCTAAAAAGCAACGGATGCAAAGTATCTTGTACTTCATTCAAAATATCATTTACAACTGGTTCATCAATACCTTTTAAAAAAGCGCTGCCAAACATTTTTACCCAATCTTTAATACCATTTTCTGCATCTACCAATTTTGTTTCACGGCAAAAATGCGAAGCGTAAGTAACCTTAAAGCCTCTTTTTTTCAGCAATGCCGTATACTCGCTTTCAGAAGGAAAGTACCATAATTTCATGGTGG
>JAYVUJ010000294.1:0-3689 GCA_043788035.1 Ferruginibacter sp.
GAGCCTTACAAAGGCAAGGGTGTTCGTTACTCTGATGAAATCGTTCGCCGTAAAGCAGGTAAGTCAGCAGGTAAATAATTTAGGTAAGTTACTGGCAATTTTGCTAAAACAATTTTGCCAGCTTCATATAATTTTATATAAAAAACTCCGGCAGCCACCCCTTTCACAAGGGGTGAGCCCGTAAAAAACAAGGTATTATGTCTTTAGATGAAAAAGTGATTCGCCGCCAGAAACTTCGTTGGCGTATACGTGCCAGAGTAACCGGCACAGCAGCTAAGCCAAGGCTTTCTGTATTCCGTAGCAACAGTGATATTTACGCTCAGTTAATTGACGATACAACCGGTACTACATTAGCTTCTGCTAATTCACGTATGAAGGATATCGCATCAGCCAGCGGCACTAAAGTTGAAAAATCAATGATGGTTGGTAAGGCAATAGCACAAAGGGCGTTAGCGCTTGGCCTGCACAATTGCGTATTTGACCGTGGTGGTTATTTGTACCATGGCCGTGTTAAGTCAGTAGCTGACGGTGCACGCGAAGGTGGTTTGAAATTCTAATAAAATAAACAGATTTAGATACTGAATGTGGCGGGATAACTTACACATTTGCTAATAAAAAGAAAATGAAAGGAACATTAAATCGCATAAAAGGGGGAGACCTCGAATTAACTGAAAAGGTAGTAGCTATCAATCGCGTAGTTAAGACTACAAAAGGTGGCCGCGCATTTAGCTTTTCAGCCCTTGTGGTTGTTGGTAACGGCAATGGCGTAGTAGGCCATGGCTTAGGTAAGGCAAAAGAAGTTCAGGAAGCTATTACTAAGGGTATTGATGATGCTAAGAAGAACCTTATAAAAGTTCCGGTTATGCATGGTACTATACCTCACGAGCAATTAGCTAAGGAAGGTGCGGCAAAGGTTTTCATTAAGCCTGCAGCGCATGGTACTGGTGTAATAGCAGGGGGCAGCATGCGTGCTGTACTTGAAGCTGCTGGTATTACCGATATCCTTTCTAAATCTTTAGGTTCTGCTAACCCTCATAACGTGGTTAAAGCTACATTTACTGCTTTAGGTATGTTACGTGAGCCAATACAAGTTGCTAAACAACGCAACATCAGCTTAAAGAAAGTATTTAACGGGTAAGAATACCTCGCCCCGGCCCTCTCCAAAGGAGAGGGAGGTGTTTTTGAAATTTGGAATTTTAAAGTTTTAGAATTTTTATAGTTATGTCAAAGATAAAAATAACACAGGTGAAAAGCGGCATTGACCGTATGGCAAAGCAGAAGCGTACGCTTGTTGCTTTGGGTATTCGCAAGATGCACCACAGTGTAGAAGTTGAAGGTACTCCACAGATATTGGGTATGGTTCGTGCCGTAAACCATCTCGTGAAAGTAGAACAAGAAGTTAATGGTGCTTATCAGGTGATTGATTTGCCAGCTGTTAATTTTAAAGTTGCCTCAGTATAATATTTTTTTACCAATTTGCGAGCGGTTTTACATTCCGCGCAAGTTCAAAAATCGTAAGTAATGCAACTGCACAATCTGAAACCTGCAACAGGTTCAACTAAGAAAGTAAAGCGTATAGGCCGTGGTGAAGGTAGCGGCCATGGTGGTACATCTACCCGTGGTAACAAAGGCCAACAGGCCCGTACTGGTGCTCAGGAAAAGAAAGGCCATGAAGGTGGCCAGATGCCAATACAGCGCCGTATGCCTAAGCGTGGTTTCAAAAATCCGTTCCGCGTTGAGTACAAAGTGTTCAACCTTGGCCAGATAGACCTGCTTGTTGAGAAATACAACCTGCCTGAATTTAGCCCTGAAGTATTATACATCAACGGCCTTATTAACCGTACTGACCTTGTGAAAGTATTGGGTAACGGCGAATTGAAAACTACAGTAGCGTTCAAAGTTAACGCTGCAAGTGCCAAAGCAAAGGAAGCAATTGCTGCTGCCGGCGCTAGCATTGAGCTTATTTAATAAGATTTAAAGGCGCATTTTTGGATAAATGCGTCTTTTTTCGTTTATTCGCATTTCATTTTATACTAACAAAACTCCCTGTGAAGAAATTTATAGATAAGCTGAAAAATATCTGGAGCATTGACGAACTTCGTAAACGCATAGTATATACTATAATCCTGGTATTAATTTATCGCGTTGGTTGTTTAATTACCTTGCCAGGTATCAACCCTAAGCTGATTGATGATAGCAACAATGCCGCTGGTGGTGGTTTGTTGGGCATACTTAACATGTTTGCTGGTGGTGCCTTTAACAGGGCATCTATCTTTGCGTTAGGTGTTATGCCGTATATCTCGGCTTCCATCTTTATGCAACTTGCGGGTATTGTTGTACCACAGGTAGCTAAAATGCAAAAAGAGGATAGCGGCCGCCGTAAAATTAACCAGTATACCCGTTACCTTACTGTTATGGTGACTGCTTTGCAGGCTAGTGCTTATGTTACTTACCTGCTCAACACTCAGCCGTACGCTAATGCTATTGCACTTAACTTTAATGGTTTTACTTTCTGGCTTTCTACTGTTATCATCCTTACTGCAGGTACATTGTTTGTAATGTGGATGGGTGAAAAAATCACAGATCGCGGTATTGGTAATGGTACTTCTCTTATCATCATGGTTGGTATCCTCGCACGTTTCCCTTCGGCCATTGTTCAGGAGTTTACTGACAAGACTGCAAGTGGTGCTGGTGCGGGTGGTTTACTTATCCTGCTGATAGAAATTGCTATTTTCATTGCTGTTATTATTGGCCTTATTTTGCTTACTCAGGGTGTGCGTAAAATACCTCTTAACTATGCCCGCCGCATCATCGGTAGTACCAATGCAGCTAAAGAAGTAAGCGGTAACCGTGATTTCATTCCTTTGAAAGTTAATTCTGCAGGTGTTATGCCTATCATCTTTGCCCAGGCAATGATGTTTATCCCTACTATCTTCCGTGGCTATGCAACCAGCGATGGTGCTGCTGGCTTCCTGAATGCGTTATCTGATAACCATTCATTGTGGTACAACCTGTTTTATTCTGTAATGGTAATTGCATTCACTTATTTCTACACGGCGTTGATTTTCAACCCAACTGAAATGGCTGATAACCTGAAACGCAACAATAGCTTTATACCGGGCGTTAAGCCAGGTGAAGACACTGCTAACTACATCGCGACTATCATGGACCGTATCACCTTACCAGGTGCAGTGTTCCTTGCAGTTGCAGGTATCCTGCCAGGCATCGCTTCATTGGTAGGTATTACCAGCGGTTTCTCATCGTTCTTCGGTGGTACTTCAATGCTGATTGGCGTAGGTGTAATTTTAGATACTTTACAACAAGTTGAAAGCTATTTGCTGATGAACCATTACGATGGCCTGATGAAGACTGGCCGCATTACTGGCCGTACTGTAACCAGCCCAACTGCTTCTAAGAGCATATCTGCTTAATATTATTTTTACAGGCTATCAGGTTTATATAAACTGATAGCCTGTTTTTTATTACTTTATATTCTAATTTTTATGATACATATAAGGAGCCATTCGGAAATAGAAGTAATGCGTAAAAGTGCGTTAATGGTTTCCGCAACCCTTACAGAGGTAGCGAAGATGATAAAGCCGGGGCTTAAAACTATAGAGCTTGATAAGATGGCTGAAACTTTTATCAGGGATAATGGCGGCAGCCCTTCTTTTAAAGGGTACCATGGC
>JAYVUJ010000295.1:0-2425 GCA_043788035.1 Ferruginibacter sp.
TCCATGGTAATAATACGTTTGTAAGCTGTTGCTATAATTAGTCGCGTCTGCCTGCATAGTGGAAAAAGACGATTGAAAAACTGAAGTTCAAATGTGCGACGCCTATGAAGCTGATGGCAGCTTCTATGCCGGGACAACAAAAAGGTTAATTAAAAATTAAGGATTAATAATTAAGGATGAATACAATTTGCGGGTTTAATGTAAGATCCCAATTACGGTATTTTTTCGTGTATCCTTACTTGTTACTTTTCGTTATTTATTTAACCTTACTTCCCAGGTAAAATTGGTGCCGCCCTGCCGCAATGTCTCTACTACGGAACAATATTTATTCATTGATAGTTCGCAGGCACGGTAAGCTTTTTCTTCGTCGATGGTGCCTTTTAATTCAAACACAATTTTTACGCCCTGCCATAAAGAAGGTTCTTTGCCAGGCTGCCTTTCGCCTTCTATCTTCATTGAAAAACTATCAATTACCTGGCGTTGTTTTTTTAAGATCATCACTATATCGATACCGCTGCAACCGCCCAGGCCCATTAATAAAACCTGCATTGGGCGTATGCCAAAATTGATGCCGCCTGTTTCAGGGCTGGTGTCCATCCTTATGGTGTGGCCATTAACATCGGTAGCTTCAAAGCCACAATCCCCTTCTACACGGTTCACATTTATTTCTATCATTCTAAATATTTTTACAAATATAATTCCTGCAAGCCTTTACTTTGCATTTCAACTGATGAATACTTATTATTTAAATGCACTTTTTTAATTACCCACACCCAATAACGCTGGAAAGCGGCGGTACTTTGCCAGAACTTACAATTGCCTATACAACTTACGGGCAGCTGAATGCTGATAGAAGCAATGTGGTATGGGTATGCCATGCGCTTACTGCAAACGCCAATGCGGCAGACTGGTGGAATGGCGTGGTGGGCGCCCAACATGTAATTGACCCTGCAAAATATTTTATAGTTTGTGCTAACATTTTAGGCAGCTGTTATGGCAGCACAGGGCCTTTAAGCATTAACCCACTTACGCAACAACCTTATTACCATAGTTTTCCGTTGGTTACGATACGGGATATGGTGCAGGCGCATATTTTGTTACGCAAGCACCTTGGCATTGAAAATATATTTTTGATAATGGGCGGCAGCATGGGCGGCTACCAGGCGTTGGAATGGTGTGTTGCCGAAAAAAACGTTATTAGTAATTTATTTTTATTGGCTACCTCGCCTACAGAAAGTGCGTGGGGCATTGCAATCCATACCGCACAAAGGTTATCAATAGAAGCAGATTGCACCTGGCAAAACCCATCGCCGCAAGCGGGCGCAAAAGGGTTGAAAGCAGCACGTGCGATTGGCATGCTTACCTACCGTAATTACGGCATTATGGTAAAACAGCAAACGGATGGCGATGCTGAAAAATTAGACAACTACAAAGCATCTACCTACATACAATACCAGGGCGACAAATTAGTGCAGCGCTTTACTGCTTACAGTTATTGGCTGCTTACCAAAGCTATGGACAGCCACCATTTGGGCCGGGCCCGTGGCGGTGATTTACTGCCAGTTTTACAAACCATTACACAACAAACGCTTTTAGTTGGTATTAGCAGTGATATCCTTTGTCCGCTTACAGAACAGCTGTTTTTAGCTACCCATTTACCTAATGCTACATTAATAGAGATTGATAGTAATTATGGGCATGATGGGTTTATAGTGGAGTCTGCTATTATTTCGAAGGAATTGGGTAAGTGGCTTGGGTAAGGTTATTACTAATCAAAAATATCAGAAGATAAATAACGGTCTCCCCTATCGCAGATGATGGCTACTATTATGCCGGAGCTTAATTCTTTGGATAATTCAATTGCTGCATGCACTGCGCCGCCACTGCTTAGGCCGCTGAATACGGCTTCTTCCCTTGCGAGGCGCTTGGTCATTATGCGGGCATCTTTTTCATCAATTTCAATTATGCGGTCTATTCTTTTACGGTCAAATATTTTTGGCAGGTAGGCTTCGGGCCATTTGCGTATGCCTGGTATTTGCGAGCCTTCTTTTGGTTGGCAGCCTATTATCTGCACCTCAGGGTTTTGCTCTTTCAGGTACCTTGATACGCCCATGATTGTACCCGTAGTGCCCATAGAGGAAACAAAATGTGTGACGGTGCCATTGGTATCTTTCCAAATTTCTGGCCCGGTAGTTTTGTAATGCATGCCGGGGTTATCGGGGTTGGCAAATTGGTTTAACATTAAATAACCGCCCTTGGCCACCTGTTCGTTGGCGTAGTCAATAGAGCCTTCCATAGAATTTTCTTTTGGCGTAAGTATAACTTTAGCGCCAAATGCTTGCATTGCCAATACCCTTTCTTTGGTGGCATTTTCAGGCATTACTAATTCAATCGGCACACGAAATAAGCTTGCTATCATGGCCAG
>JAYVUJ010000296.1:0-8179 GCA_043788035.1 Ferruginibacter sp.
AAAGCAAAGGGGCTGCCATGGGAAAAAGCTAAAGCATTCGATAATTCTGCCGCTGTGGGAAAGTTTATAGATATTACGTCAACCTTTAATAAGAAAAACATCAACTTTACTTTTTACAAAAATAAGGAGCTGGTGCAGCAAGCAAACAGTAAGGAAATGATTTTTAGTTTCGACTATATTATTTCACACATTTCTAATTATTTTTCTTTAAATATTGGCGATTTACTTTTTACCGGCACGCCAGCGGGTGTAGGGGAATGTGTAGTAGGTGATGAACTGGAAGCATTTATCGAAAATGAAATGCTGCTCAAAATGGAGATTAAATAATACCTCTGGATGTAGCTTAAAAATATTTTAAAAAATTTCTGCTGTTATTTCTTTTTTTGAAGAGATAGCAGTATTTTAATTTAATGGCATCTGCCATTGGGCGGTATTTTAAAGCCATTTTGTACGAAGAAATAATTTTACAAATCAGTAGCGATTTTTTAAATTAATAGGCGCATTGCTTTATAAAAATGCTATATTTGCACCCCGAAATGTCGAGGTAGCTCAGCTGGTTAGAGCATCGGATTCATAACCCGAAGGTCGGCAGTTCAAGTCTGCTTCTCGATACAAAAAGCTCAATACCTGCAAAGGTCCTGAGCTTTTTTGTTTATACAATCTGGTTAAAATCTCAACGCGGCAAGCAATAATCTTCCTTTAAAGGGCGTATCCAGTAATGTTGTCCATATTTCTTATTTAAAATAGATTTAAATTGGTAGTTAATAAACTATGCCAATGGAAAAACTGCAGCAGATTTTGCCACAGGAAAGAATTAAAGCACGGCTGATCGACGTTTTATCTTACGCATCGGATGCTGGTTTTTATAGCCTTACCCCTAAAGCAGTGGTGCAGCCAAAAACTGAAGCTGAGATAATTGCTTTATTTAATTTTTGCCACACCAATAATGTACCAATGGTGTTTCGCACCGGTGGTACCAGCTTATCGGGGCAATCAATAACCGATGGTATTTTGGTAGACCTTAGCCAGTATTGGAACGCTATTAAGGTAGAAGATAACGGTGCTTTAGTAAGGGTACAGCCTGGCATAACAGGCGGCATCATCAACAGCTACCTTAAAAAATATGGGTGTAAGATTGGGCCAGACCCTGCCAGTATAAACGCAGCAATGGCCGGTGGCATATTATCTAACAATTCAAGCGGCATGTGCTGTGGCGTAAGCCTTAACGCTTACCATACCCTAAAATATATCCGCTTCATATTGCCAAATGGAAAAAGTTTTAATACTGAAAATAAAGCCGATTACGCCCGTTTTGAAAACGAATGCCAGGAATTGTTTACTGTGTTAATACAAATAAAGGAGCAGTTGTTAGCGAACGATCAACTTACAAAAAAAATAAGGGAAAAGTACAAAATAAAAAATACAGTTGGCTATTGCATAAACGCTTTTATAGATTTTTGGCACCCGCTGGATATATTGGCTCACTTGCTTATTGGCGCAGAAGGAACCCTGGCTTTTATTGCAGAAGCAGTGCTGCAAACCGTGCCCGATTATCAATTTAAATCAACTTCACTTTTATATTTTCAGGATATTTATGCGGCTTGCCAGGCAATTGTGCCGCTGAATAATGCAGGCGCCAAAGCGGTGGAATTAATGGACAGGGCATCGTTGCATGCGGTGGAAAATATGCCGGGCTTGCCCGCAACAATAAAAAATTTACCAGCAAATGCGGCTGTTTTATTGGTAGAATTCCAGGAAAGTATTAACGACAAATTAATCCAGTCTGTTGATAGCTTTGTAACAGGCGCCCCTCAATTATCATTATTGCATGCGCCAGAATTTACAAGCGACCAGCACCAGCAAGAATTTTATTGGAAGGTGCGCAAAGGCTTGTTTCCTTCAGTTGGTGCAGTACGGGCCAGTGGTTCAACGGTTATTTTAGAAGATGTGGCTTTTCCGGTCGCCGTACTTGGCGATGCTATTTTAAGCCTGCAGCAGTTGTTTACAAAACATGGTTATCACAACGCTATTATTTTTGGGCATGCAAAAGAGGGCAATATCCATTTTATGATAACGCCTGACTTTAATGTAAAAAATGAAGTAGTGCGGTATGATAATTTTATGCAGGATTTGGTAGTGCTGGTAGTTAAAAAATATGGCGGTGCTTTAAAAGCCGAGCATGGCACCGGCCGCAACATGGCGCCTTTTGTAGCAACAGAATGGGGAGGTGAAATATATAACATGATGAGGCGCATCAAGCAAGCCATCGACCCGCAAAACATCCTTAATCCGGGCGTTATAATTAATGAAGATAATCAGGTGCACATTAAAAATATAAAATTGCTCCCTGCCGTTGAAGCCGAAGTTGATAAGTGTATCGAGTGCGGTTATTGCGAACACGTATGCCCTAGCAAAAATATTACTACCACGCCACGACGCAGGATAGTCGTGCGTCGCGAGCTTAAAAAAATGGTGCAAAAAGGCGATATGGCCAATCATAAAATACTGCTTCAACAATACCAGTACGATGGCATTGATACCTGCGCTGTAGACGGCTTATGCGCCATGGCCTGCCCTGTAAATATAAATACCGGCGACCTTATTAAAAGGCTACGCAGCGAAAGCCATAGTGCCTTTAATAATAAAATGGCTTTGCTGGCGGCTAAAAACTTTGGTGTAATTGTTAGTACCGCAAGGTTTGCAATACAAGCTGGTTCATTGATCAATAAAATATTTGGTAAGCATTCAATGCAACATATAACCACCCTAACAAAAAAGGCGCTACCTGCCATCCCTTTATGGACAGCGCAAATATTGCCACCACCAAGCCTTAATATTTTAAAATTAAAAAATGCTTCAGCCCAAGAAAATAGCATCGTTTATTATCCATCCTGTATATCCCGTATGTTGGGGGGCAATGCGGATGGCAAGAAGAATATAATGGAAACATTTTTAAGCGTTTCACTTAAAGCGGGTATTGATATTATCATTCCAAAAAATATTTCAGGAAGTTGTTGCAGCCAGATTTTTTCATCCAAAGGGTATAAAGATGCACATCAGTTTATGGCCAATGCCTTCATTGATATTGTATGGCCAGCTAGCAAAGAAGGTTCGTTAATAGTTGTTATCGATGTAAGTTCCTGCGCTTACGCTATCAAACATTTATACAACCATCTTACTGATATAAATAAAGAGCGGTATGATAAGTTGAGTATTATTGATTGTGTAGATTACCTGCATGATATGGTTATGCCAAAACAACAAAATATCAATAAAAAACTTTCTGTGGTAGTGCACCCGGTGTGCTCTGTACAAAAGATGGGTACACAATTTAAATTTATACAACTGGTACACCATTATGCACAAAAGGTAACCGTGCCAAAATACGCAGGTTGCTGTGGCATGGCGGGCGACAGAGGTTTTTTATTTCCTGAATTGACGGCATCGGCAACTCAACCAGAAGCAACAGAAGTTATGGTAGAACAGTACGATGGTTATTATTCATCTACCAAAACCTGTGAAATGGCGCTATCACAGGCAGTAAATAAAAATTACGAATCCATTCTTTACCTGCTGGATGAAACTATTGGCTAACAGTAACAAAACGTCGGGTTGCTTGTTTTTAGCCTGTTGTTTTAAAAATGTATTATTGTATTTTTTCTTTTAGGGATTGTATGAGGGAATGCACCCGTTTCCTAAAAGTGAGTATTTTTAGAGTAGTGTGATTTTGTGTAGCGTTATTGTATTAATGTCTTCCTCCTTTGGGCACAGTACAGTGGGTTTAGTAGAATATAGAAGATAAAGTACAGGGTAGCAATTTGAGGAAGAGATGCAAATAGGTATGTCGTATAAGAGGGCGATGCAAGGATGCCCACCATGGCTGCTGTATTAGTCCGGATAAAATTTTTTTAATAAATTATTACTATGGATGAAAATAATTTACGAAGCACCGGCTGGTTCGGCAGGGATGGAAAAGATGGTTTTATTTATCGTTCCTGGATGAAGAAACAAGGCTTGCCATCGCACCTGTTTGACGGACGGCCTGTGATAGGCATCTGCAACACCTGGAGCGAGCTTACGCCCTGCAACGCTCATTTTAGGGAGCTGGCTCAAAGCGTAAAAAATGGCATTTACGAAGCCGGTGGTTTTCCGGTAGAGTTTCCTGTAATGTCGCTGGGCGAATCGCTGATGAAGCCAACAGCCATGCTATACCGCAACCTTGCAAGTATGGATGTTGAGGAAAGCATTAGGGCTAATCCGTTAGATGGCGTTGTACTGCTTTGTGGCTGCGATAAAACTACGGCCTCTTTAGTTATGGGCGCCTGTAGTGTTAACATACCTACTATTGTTGTTAGCGGCGGCCCAATGCTTACGGGTAAATTTCGAGGCACAGATATTAGTACTAGCGACTTATGGCGCCTTAGCGAAGAGCAGCGTGCCGGCGAAATTAACCAGCAGGATATGCTGGAAGCCGAAGCGGGCATGTGCCGCAGCAACGGGCATTGCGCCGTTATGGGTACCGCCAGTACCATGGCTTGTATGGTAGAATCGCTGGGTTTATCCTTGCCTGGTAATGCTGCCATACCGGCAATGGATAGCCGCAGAAAAATACTGGCACACATGTCTGGCAGCCGTATTGTTGCCATGGTAAAAGAGAACTTAAAATTATCAGATATACTTACCCGCCCGGCATTCGAAAATGCCATCGTTACAAACACTGCTGTTGGCGGCTCCACCAATTTTGTCATACATTTATTGGCTATTGCCGGCCGCATTGGCGTTGCTCTTTCTTTACATGAATTTAATGGTATTGGCAACAATGTACCATTGCTGGCTAACCTGCAGCCATCCGGCAAATATTATATGGAAGACCTTTATTATGCCGGGGGGCTGCCAGCTATAATGAAAGAGCTGTTGCCTTTTTTACATAAAGAAGCTA
Source organism: Ferruginibacter sp. (assembly GCA_043788035.1). GTDB lineage: Bacteria > Bacteroidota > Bacteroidia > Chitinophagales > Chitinophagaceae > Ferruginibacter. The sequence continues at coordinate 4,940 of JAYVUJ010000296.1, forward strand.
TCACCGCAAATGGACAAACAATCAATGAAAATTATGCTGCCGCACCATGTTACAATACAGCTGTAATTGCAACAATTGACAACCCTGTTAACCCTTTTGCAGGCGTGGTAGTATTAAAAGGCAACCTGTGTATTGATGGCGCCGTTATAAAGCCATCTGCCGCAAGCCCTCATTTATTGAAGCATACAGGCAAGGCGGTTGTATTTGAAAATATAGAAGATTACAAAGAAAGGATAGATAAGGAGGATTTAGCCGTAGATGAAAATAGTATACTCGTGCTAAAAAATGTAGGCCCAAAGGGTTACCCCGGCATGCCCGAAGTAGGCAATATGGGCTTGCCAATCAAGCTGCTTAAAATGGGTATTACAGATATGGTGCGCATATCAGACGGGCGCATGAGCGGCACAGGTTTTGGCACCGTAGTACTGCATGTTTCGCCGGAAGCCGCACTGGGCAGTACATTAGCCATTGTTCAAAATAGCGATGAAATTACGCTGGATGTTTTTAATAAAAGCTTGCACCTGCATGTTGCCGATGAGGAAATTGCTGCCCGCAAAGCATTGCTCGTTCCTATTAAAATGGCAAGCGAAAGAGGCTACGTAAGCCTGTACCAAAACACGGTGGAACAAGCGCACCTCGGTGCCGACCTAAACTTTTTAAAAGGCGGCAGCGGCAGTATTGTTACTAAAGACTCGCATTGATTATAGCCTATGAATTATAGCTAAAATAAATAAATTTATAGTACGATGTATAAAATATTTGACGGGCATGTAGCCATAGTAACAGGTGCCGGGCAGGGCATAGGCTTTGAAATAGCAAGGCAATTATCCCTTAAAGGTGCTACCGTTATTTTGAATGATTCAGATGCGGGCTTAGCCGATAAAGCTGCAGCAACTATTTCAGCATCGGGCGGGTTATGTGTAGCAATGCCTGGCGATGCTTCCAATGTAGGCTTCATAAAAACTATGGTTGGTTCTGCGGTAAATACTTTTGGCAGCATAACAATGGCCGTTGCTAATGCAGGACTATCGCTGTACGGCAACTTTTTGGAGTACCCGGAAGAAGACTTTGATAAAGTAATGAAATTAAATTTGGGAGGAAGTTTCTATTTAGCCCAGGCAGTATCTAACCAAATGATAAAACAAAAAAGCGGCGGCAGTATAGTGTTTGTAAGCAGTGTAGTGGGCCATCAGGCACTTAAAGATTTGGCAGCTTACGCCATAACAAAAGCGGGCCTGGAAATGCTGGCAAAAAACCTTGTGGTTGAACTTTCTCCATACAACATTTCTGTTAATGCAGTGGCACCAGGGGCTACCCTTACTGAGCGTACTTTAACTTTTGATGATTACGTAAATGCATGGTCGGCCATTACACCAATGGGCCGCCCGGCAAACGTAGATGATATCGCAAATGCGGTACTTTTCTTTTTATCGCCTGCATCCCGGCACATTACCGGGCAAAGTTTGGTTATTGATGGCGGATGGACATCTATAAGCCCGGCGCCACCTAATAAATAACCGCATAGGCTTAATCATCAGCATCTTACTAAATACCGAATAAGCAATCAATGCCGTTTATTTTAGCCCTTTCCTATCTCTTGGTTAGGGGTATAAAAATACGCACACATTAATTAATGCCGTTGCCTTTTGTACTCTGGTAGTTGTACCATAAATATCTTGGCTGTAATTATTTTTCAATGTTTAAAAAATTCCAATTAAGCCATATTATAATTTATCTTCACAAAAATATTTTTAGTGAGACAAGGAATGAGATTTTTTGCCATCGCTTTCTTTTTACTGATTGCATGCCACAACCTATCTGCCCAGCTTTGCCAGGGCAGCCTTGGCGATCCTATTGTTAATATAACTTTTGGCGCTGGTGGCAATCCCGGGCCACAATTATCTGCGGCGGCAACCGGTTATTCATTTGTTTCTTTCGATTGCCCGATGGATGGGTCTTACACCGTACGCAACAACACTACCAGTTGTTTTGGTGATAGCTGGCACACCCTTACGGCCGATCATACCGGAGACCCTAATGGTTATTTTATGTTGGTAAATGCCTCCCTTGCGCCAAGTGCTTTTTATGTGGATACTGTTAGGGGCTTATGCGGCAATACTACTTACGAGTTTGCCGCCTGGGTAATGAATGTGCTTAAGCAATCCGCCTGTAACGGAATTGGTATTGAACCTAACTTAACTTTTAGTTTAGAAAATACTGATGGCAGCATCCTGCAAACTTATAATACTAATAATATCCCCATGCAAGCCTCGCCTACCTGGCAACAGTTTGGCTTTTTTTTTACCACTCCTGTGAACGTCTCTAATATAGTTTTAAGGATAGTCAATAATGCAATAGGCGGCTGTGGCAATGATATTGCTTTAGATGATATTACATTTAGGGCCTGCGGGCCGCAGGTTAGTACTACTATTACAGGCAATAACAACAATACAGAAGTTTTTTGTCAGGGTACTGCAAAATCTGTAACATTTACTTCAAGCGTACCTCCAGCATTTAGTAAGTATCATACACAATGGCAAAGCAGCCCCCACAACGGCGTGTGGACGGATATTCCAGGTGAAACCAACCCAACGTTTACCCAATATTTTGCTGCAACAGCCCCGACAGGTATTTACGATTATAGGGTGGCAGCAGCCTCCCCCGAAAATTTCGCTTCGGTGAAATGCCGGGTAGCATCGGAAATACTTTTTGTGCAAATAAATCCGCTACCAACAACAAGCGCGGTAAACAGTGGCCCTGTATGCCAAAATACTACATTGGTTTTATCAGCCTCCGGTGGCACACAATATGTATGGAGTGGCGCTAATAATTTTACAGCTACGGGCGCAAGGGTAAGCATTACCAATGTACAACCAACGCAAGGCGGCAAGTATTATGTGCTTGTAATAGATACCAACGGCTGTAGTAATTCCGATTCTACCGTTGCAGTTGTAAACCCATCGCCCATTGCAGCTGTTGCTTTTGCAGAAGCTGCCATTTGCACCGGTAATAATATACAGCTAATAAGCAGTGGCGGCGGTACTTACGCCTGGCTGCCCGCTACAGGTTTATCGTCAGTTTCTATCGCATCGCCTGTGGCATCGCCCAGTGCTACCACACAATATGCGGTTACGGTTACCAATAGCTTTGCCTGTGCAGATACGGCCTCCATTGTAGTAAACGTAAACGAAAGCCCTACCGCTAACGCCGGGCCAGATAAGGCTATTATGTCCGGCACCA
>JAYVUJ010000297.1:0-3431 GCA_043788035.1 Ferruginibacter sp.
CCCGCCGGCTGGAATATGGCGATGGCGTGCTATCAAATTATTACGATAAATACATCCATACCTGGAACAAGATAGTAGCCGTAGAACGCAATATCCGTGGCGTTGTAATAAATGGCGTACCGCTAAAAGGCAAGCTTGATAAGCTGGAATTTAACGGTAAAGAAATTAACGTAGTAGATTATAAAAGCGGCGATATTGATAAGGCAATGCCTAAGCTTAAACCACCGCACGACAAAGACCCTAACGGCGGCGACTATTGGCGGCAGGCAGTGTTTTATAAGATATTGCTGGATAATTATGAGCAGAAAGACTGGAAGGTAATCAGCACCGAATTTGATTTTGTGGAGCCTGATAAAAAGAAGGAATACCGTAAAGAAAAAATTACCATCAACCCCGAAGATATAGAAACCGTAAAGCAGCAAATAACAACCGTATGGGCAAAAATACAGGCTCGGGATTTTTACACCGGCTGCGGCAAAGAAAATTGCCATTGGTGCAATTTTGTAAAAGATAATAAGCTGGCCATAGCACTGCACGATGTAGAGGAAGAAGAAGAAACCGGTAATTAAACCAATTTTATGATTTACAAAATACGCAACCAACATAAACAGTTTAAGTTTGCACTTCAACACAATCGGATGAGGATAAAAAATTTACTGTTTACTATAGCCATTGGTTTGTTTATATACGTTGTATCTATAACAGCTATTGGCTGTGCCCAAATAGGCGCGCCAACCGGTGGCCCAAGAGATAGCATTGCACCAATACTGGTTAGCGCAGTCCCCAAATTATTGGCCACCAATTTTACCGGTAATAAAATAACGCTGATATTCGATGAGTATATCAATGTGCTGGATGTGCAAAAAAATGTGCTGGTATCACCCTTTCCAAAAAAATCCCCTTTTATCGACTATAAACTAAAGACTGTAAATATAAAGCTGCTAGACACACTACTGCCCAACACTACTTACGCCATCAATTTTGGCAATGGCATTGTTGATAATAACGAAGGCAATCCGTTTAAAGAATTTACTTATGTTTTTTCAACAGGCAAAACAATCGATTCTTTACAACTAAGCGGTACGGTGCTGCTGGCCGAAACCGGCAGGGCAGATAGCACCTTACTAGCGTTTTTATATAGCAATGCAAACGATAGCTCTGTTGAAAAAAGAAAGCCTAATTATATAGCTAAATTAAACGGTAGGGGCCATTTTACTTTTACCAATTTACCCGAGGGCGCTTACAGGCTGTATGCTTTAAAAGATGGCAATGGCAGCAAGACCTACGATTCAAAATTAGAAACATTTGCCTTTTTAAATGAAGCTGTTGTTGTAGCAGGCCCAAGGGATTCTGTTTTATTATATGCCTACGAAGAAGAAAAAGAAAAGAAAAAACCGATGGTAGCGCCGCCTGCACCTAAAACAGCTGCTGATAAAAAACTCCGCTACGTAAGTTCCGTGAGCAGTTCTGCACCACAAGGCCTTTTGAATGATTCATTACAGATACGCTTTAACAACAAGCTTAAAGTTTTTGATACGTCCAAAATAATATTGACAGATAGCAACTACAATAAAATAACCACCAGCTCAATTTCGCTTGATAGCACCCGTAAAATTGTAACCATAATTAATAAATGGCCAGAAGATGCTTATTACCGGCTCATCATTAATAAAGATGCCGTGAGCGACTCTGCCAACTTGCTTATAAGCAAAACGGACACTATCCATTTTAAATCGAAAAAAGATGCAGAATATGGCTCTTTAAAATTACGTTTTACCAAAATAGACCTTACAAAACATCCTATTATCCAGTTTTTAAAAAGTACAGAAATAGTAAAGTCAGTAAAAGTTACTGGCACAGAATGGAACGATAAGTTAATGGAGCCAAGCGAATATGAGCTGCGTATTTTGTACGATACCAATAACAACGGCATTTGGGACCCAGGCAATTACTCCAAAAAACTTCAGCCCGAAAAAGCATTGACACTCGATAAAAAACTTACCATAAAAGCCAACTTCGATAATGAACGGGAAGTAGAGCTTTAACGGATAATGGAGTAATTGATAATGGATAATTTTTCTACGCTCCTTGTATTCTTTACCAATAAATTAATGCTGGCTGATTACTAATTGTCAATTAAAAAAATCAATTATCAATTAAAATCTATTTTTGCAACATGATTTTTTCTTCTTCTCTTTTAGAAAATGCGGTAAACGAATTTGCCAAATTACCGGGTATTGGTAAAAAGACGGCGCTTAGGCTGGTACTGCATCTTATCAAACAAAACAAAGAGGAAGTCGCCAATTTCAGCGAAGCCATTTCGCTAATGCGGGAAGAAATTAAATTTTGTATCCGCTGCCATAATATTTCCGATGCAACCCTGTGCAATATCTGCAGCAACCAAAGCCGCAAGCACCAAATGCTATGCGTGGTCGAAAATATCCGCGACGTTATCGCTATAGAAAGCACGCAACAATTTAATGGCGCCTACCATGTGCTCGGCGGTATTATTTCTCCGCTCGATGGCATTGGGCCAGACCAGCTTACAATCGATTCCCTGGTGCAACGGGTTGAAAAAGAAGAAATAACAGAAATCATTTTTGCGCTTAACGCCAACATCCAAGGCGACACCACCATTTATTATATTGGCAAAAAACTAAAAGGCAACCCCGTAAAAATCACCACCATTGCCCGCGGTATTGCCTTTGGCGGCGAGCTGGAGTATGCTGATGAAATGACGCTTGCAAAAAGTATCAGCAACCGCATACCGGTAGAAAATTATATTAACGCCGGTAATTAAAACAATGGCTAACTAATATTTTTGAGCGCCTCTGCGGCCGGGCTATCCACTGCAATCTTTTTTGCGGGCGACCCGCCAAAAAAGTATTTCCGTTGCTATCACTGGCGCTTCAATACGCGTAGTATTAGCTTATTGAAATACCACTAAAGCCATAAGCTGGTAATGAATTGCCACTGGCTTAAGCCAGTGGCAATTCATTATATTTCCATTTTGCAGTACCACTAAGTTTGTATAATTTTACATAATTATCAGGTGGATTTGTTTATTGTTCAGCCTGTAATTATAACCTTGCAAAGGGCAAAAAGTGAACTAATAAACGAAAGCAATTCCTACCAACTCCACGGATTTGATTCTCGTTTAACAGTTTACATCTATTTTAATGGTAAAAGGGCAACAACTATGTTATAATGGTTGCATAGCCCGTAGTTTTTGTTCATAATTTAATTGTACACAAATGAAAAAAACAATACAGGAATGCCTTAAAGAAAGGATCCTAATTATAGATGGCGCCATGGGTACCATGATACAGCAGCACAAACTGGAAGAAGCAGATTTTCGCAACGAACGCTTTAAAGATTACCACAAAGATGTAAAAGGCAATAATGACCTGCTAAGCATTACACAGCCAGAA
>JAYVUJ010000298.1:0-8802 GCA_043788035.1 Ferruginibacter sp.
AATGCCTTGGTAGGCGGCGATTTTAAAGCCAACATTGCACACCACATCCAGTTATACGGGCAACTATTGCTGGATGAATTTGTATTAACCAAAATAAAGAACGATCCCGGCTGGTGGGGAAATAAATTTGGCATGCAGGCAGGCATTAAATACGTAGATGCCTTTAACATACCCAACCTCGACATTCAATTTGAATATAACCGCGTAAGGCCTTACACGTATAGCCACAACGATTCAGTATCTAACTATAGCCATTACAACCAGCCGCTGGCGCATCCGCTGGGTGCCAATTTTCAAGAGATGATTGCCATTTTAAATTATCAGCCAGCGCCACGATTATACCTGCTGGCAAAATTAATTTATTATAAAAAAGGGCTGGATAGCTCCAATTACAACGCGGGCGGTGATATTTTTAGGCTTGATACCAATAGGTTTGGTATTGATGAAGGTTATAAAGTAGCGGGCGGCAACAAGGTAACCTGCCTCAATGCGCTGGCACAGGTTTCGTACGAGCTAAGGGAAAATTTATACCTGGATCTTTCTTACCAATACCGCAATTATAAATTTGTAAACGACGCCACGCAAAAAAGTACCACCTCTTTAGTTACGGCAGGCATACGCTTAAATATTGCTAAACGCGATTATGATTTTTAAAAAAATGATTGTTTAAAATACTACAGCATCACCGTTTAAAGTGGTGCTTTTTTTAGCCACTATCCTGCCGGAAATTTTAAATGCCATACATAATAAGGAAGTTTTTAGGGCACCCGGGCGGGCTATCCACTGCAATCTTTTTTTGCGGGCGGCCCGACATTTCCGTTCCTATCCCTGGTGCTTCAATGCGTATAGTTTTTATTGCCTTGTATACCATTCTTATTGAGTAGTATAAAATAACTTTTGCCGGCTTGTTGCAGCGCTTTCCAGGTAAAGCTTTAAAAAATGCTGCTGTTCTAAAACCTTTGCGGATAATCCTTTCAGCCTGCCTTTTAGAGATCCTATATCGTACTGTACATTTTCTACCTTCTCTCCTATCTTACTAATTTTTCTATAAGCGGCGGCAATCAGCCCTGGTATAGGGTCGAGCAAAGCGGCAACGGTTGCATCTGGTTTTGCCGGCGTAAACTGGTTGTTGCGGTATTGTACAAAATAATTAAAAATAGTGTTGGCTTTATTAAGGTCAGCCGCGGCGCCATTGTACAGGTCCATATCTTTATCACCATACACAATAGCAATCTTCATATTTACAAATTGCTGCCAAATATTGGCTGCGTTATTTTGCAAGCCACCCTGCTTCATCCTAATAACCGAAGCTTCCAATTGGTGGAGGCTATCCAGTTGAAGAAATGAGTTTACAGAGTCGTTAACGTTCCATGGCTGCCTATCTTTTTTACCGTTTGTATTCCCCCTAAAAAATTGTTGTTGCGTTATGGGGTAAGGCAATAGCTGCCATAAAGGGTCAAAAGGCATATGGTTTTCTATAAACTCATCTGGCTGTATCAAAAAATATTTAGTTTCATTGCCATTGCCAATATCCCAGGTTGGGTCGCATAAAAACCAGTTGCTGTCTATGTAAGCGGCGCTCCAGCTATGCGAAGCTTTAGATGAAGCGGTAAAGCCGCTTACCACAAAAGATGGTATGTTGCATTTTAAAGCAATATCTGTAAATACCGCAGCAAAATTTTCGCAAACACCTTTCTTTCGTCTTAATGCTGCGGATACTTTAATCTCTGGGTCGGGGCCCCAGTTAATATTGTACATACTATCTGTGCTATACCGTATGTTAGCTGTAACCCAACTATAAATGGCACGCAATTTTTGCCTGTCGGTAGTAAAATTAGCCTGTATATACCTGGCAATACCGGCGCTAGAATAAGTTGCTGCGGTAGGTATACGCAAAGCAATATCCTGGGCATTTGCAGTAGGGGCAGCACACATAAACAAGTACAAAACAAACAACCATTTCATACATTGAAATTATTAAATCTGACGCATACTAAAAAGCTAAAATTATTGTGCTTGTATTGTATGTGCAAGTGCTGGCAAGTGTTTCAGCCATATTATTCATTCTCAAACAGTTGTATTAAAATGCGGGCAATAAATAAATTGTATGCCAGCTAACCTTTAAATAATACCTTTGAAACAAGCAATTGTAATAATAATATTTATGTCTGTAAACAGAATCCTTGCGTTTAGTAGTTCCCGAGTTGGCAGTGGCAGTTACCTGCAAATGGCAGCTCCCGTAATCCAAAATTTTTTAGGAGAAAAACCCTGTACCATAGCATTTATACCTTTCGCTTCGGTAGATGAAAATTATGAAGGCTATACAGAAATGGTAAGGGCGGGGCTTATTAATTTGCCACATACAATTGCTAGCGTAACGGCAGCCAATCCAAAAGCAATCATTGAAAAAGCTGATGTAATTATGGTTGGGGGCGGCAATACTTTTAAGCTGCTGCACGATATTTATGCCTGCCAGATTTTAGATATTATCCGCGACAAGGTAAACAAAGGCACGCCATACATTGGCTGGAGTGCTGGTGCAAATATAACAGGTCCTGGCATTGGCACTACCAACGATATGCCGGTAGTATTCCCTAAAAGTTTTAATGCTTTAGGCTTTTTACCTTTTCAAATAAACCCGCATTACAATAACCAAACACTGCCTGGCCAAAACGGCGAAACCCGTGACCAGCGGCTGGAGGAATTTATGCAAATGAACCCTGGCTTGCCCATTGTGGCTTTACCAGAAGGCACTGCGCTAAAATTAGAAGGGAACCTGCTAACATTTATCGGCGATAAAAACGGAATTTTATTTTATTGGGATGACAAAGAAGCTATTGTAAAAAGAGAAATTTTGCAAGAAGAAAACTTATCCTTTTTACTTTAGGCTGTCAATAAGCAGGCTTCTGCTGATAGCATACTCTACTCCTCTTAACTCTGCAAGCCCCTTTAGCCTGCCAATTACTGTATAGCCAGGGTAGGTATTTTTTGTAAGGTCATCCAACATTTGGTGCCCATGGTCTGGCCGCATCGGTATTGAAATATTCCTTCGTTGCATCAGCAATAAAATTTCTTTAATAATAGCATACATGTCTGCATCGCCCGTTAAATGCCCGGCTTCAAAAAAGTTCCCTTCTGCATCCCGCTTGGTGCTGCGCAGGTGTAAAAAGTGAATGTTATCTGCAAATCGATTAATCATTTTAACCAAATTATTATCTGCCCTTGCGCCAAACGAACCAGTACAAAAACAAAGTCCATTTGCTTTAGAAGGCACTGCCTGCAATAGTTCTGCGGCATCCTCTTCGGTACTTACTATCCGCGGCAAGCCTAGTACTTTATAAGGTGGGTCATCTGGGTGTATCGCCATTTTCAAACCGCATCCTTCTGCAACCGGTATTACTTCTTTTAAAAAATAAAAGAGATGCTGCTTTAATTTTTTAGCATCAATGCCTTCATACCCTTTTATTTCTGCCAATACTTTTTCGGGTGTAAAACCTTCATCGCTACCCGGCAAGCCAAGCATCATATTGCTGAGCAATAGTTTTTTTTCTTCAGTGCCCATAGCAGCAAAACGGACAGTAGCTTTTTGTACTTCTTCAGGAGGATAATCTTTTTCGGCGTTTGGGCGTTTCAATAAAAAAATATCAAAAGCAATAAATGCAGCCCTTTCAAAATACAAGGCTTTGCTTCCGTCTGGCATTGGGTAAGCAATATTGGTACGCAGCCAATCCAATATCGGCATAAAATTATAGGTAACAACCTGTAAGCCGCAACTGGCAACATTTTTCAGTGATTGCTTGTAATGTTCTATGTATTGTTTATGATTGCCTGTTTGTTTCTTTATGTCTTCGTGTACCGGCATGCTTTCAATAACCGTCCAAGCCATGCCCGCGGCTTCAATCAATTCTTTTCTTTCCAGTATAGCCTCAACAGACCATACATCGCCAACGGCAATCTGGTGCAGCGCGGTTACCACGCCGCCACAGCCAGCCTGCCTTATGTCGGCAAGGCTTACAATATCATTAGGCCCATACCAGCGCATAGTTTGGTGCATCAGCATAAAACAAGGTTTACAGTTGTTGTATAATTACGCAATATTTTGGTGGCGGGCAAATACGTTTTTAGTTTTGGGTGTATTTTTTTTTTGTTTATTATCGCTACAAATATCCTTTTGCCAAAAAGTAGGTGTAGGTGCCTGTATTGCTGTACGGTATAAACAGTAAAGAGGCTATCCTGAAACAGGGATAGCCTCTTTAAAATAAATAAAATTTATTAAATAAACCTATTGATAATATTTTCGAAATGCTCCTGCTGTCCGCTGATAATTTTAGGTTCACCTTTTTCAATGGCGTATGCACGCAGGTCTTCCAACGTTAAGGAACCATTTTCAAAAGCAGCACCCTGCCCATTATCAAAGCTGGCGTAACGGTTGGTACGCAGCTTTTTATAATCAGATTTATGAAGGATATTATCAGCAGTTATTAATGCCCTTGCAAACGTATCCATACCGCCAATATGTGCGTGGAACAAGTCTGCAGGGTCAGTAGAGTTCCTGCGTATCTTGGCATCGAAATTTACACCGCCTTTACCAAATCCTCCGGCTTCAATTATTACCAGCATTGATTCCGTTAATTCATTGATACCATTAGGAAACTGGTCGGTATCCCAGCCATTTTGTTGGTCGCCGCGATTGGCATCTATGCTGCCCAAAGTGCCGGTATCGGCAGCCACTTGTAATTCGTGTTGAAAAGTATGCCCTGCAAGTGTTGCATGGTTTACTTCGATGTTCAATTTAAAATCTTTCAACAAATCGTACTGGCGTAAAAACCCTATCACAGTTTCACTATCATAATCGTATTGGTGCTTGGTTGGCTCGCATGGTTTTGGCTCAATTAAAAAAGTTCCGGTAAAGCCATTTTTGCGAGCGTAATCTTTTGCGGTGTGTAAAAAGCGTGCAAGATGTTCCTTCTCTCTTTTCATGTTGGTGTTCAGCAAGCTCATGTAGCCTTCACGACCGCCCCAAAAAACGTAGTTATCTCCGCCTAATGCGATAGTCGCGTCCATAGCTGCTTTTACCTGTGCGCCACCATGCGCCAATACATGAAAATCAGGGTTTGTCGAGGCTCCATTCATGTACCTTCTGTGAGAAAATAAATTAGCCGTGCCCCATAATAATTTTACGCCGCTGGCATCTTGTTTTTGTTTAAGGTATGCTGTTAGCGTTTGCAGCCTGCTATCATTTTCATTGATGTCATTGCCGTAATCTACTACATCCACATCGTGAAAACAATAGAATGGCATGCCAAGCTTAGTAATAAGTTCAAAGGCAGCATCTGCTTTATCTTTCGCCCTTTCAATAACATCTGCTTTTTCGTTCCATGGAAGTGCATGTGTTGGTTCGCCAAAGGGGTCGCTACCATTGCCTACAAACGAATGCCAGTAAGCGCAGCCAAAACGCAAGTATTCTTTCATCGGCTTGCCGGCAATTATTTTATTTTCATCGTACCAACGATATGCAAAAGGATTATCGCTTTCAACACCTTCGAACTTTATTTCGGGGATGCCTTTAAAAAACTCTTTGTCTCCGGTTATCACTGACATAATTTTTAGTTTGCCTTTATCTGCCCAAAGGGCGATAAAGAAGTTTACGATATATTTTTATTTAAATTAGTTGCTTCCTCTATTTTGTTACAACACGCCATTTGCCACTGTAAGGTTCGCCTAGCCAGCGGCATAATAAGATGAAGGGTAACGTGTTGCGGCTACATTTTAGTTTTTTACACTTTCTCTAACAGTGCCTTCCATTCTCCGTACAGTTCATTGTATAAAGCGCTTTGGGTTGGTTGCACCAGTGCCAACGGCGTGGTATTTACAAACGCTTCTTTAGCAGTTTTATAATACCCAACACCAATACCAGCGCCTAAAGCGGCACCAATGCTTCCATCGCAGCCATGCAGCTCTACCGTAACATTGGTGGCGTTTACAAAGCTGTGGGTAAATACATCGCTTAAAAACATGTTGGCTTTGCCGGCTCGTATTACTGATGGCGACATGCCGTTTTCCCGCATAATATCCAGCCCATACCTAAATGCAAAAGCAATGCCTTCCTGGGCTGCCCGATATAAATGTGCGGTTCCATGAACATTAAAATCTATGTTGTGTATGTGGCTTTGTACCAATTTATTTTCCAGCATGCGCTCCACCCCGTTGCCAAAGGGCAATATACGCAGACCATTGCTGCCTGGCTCAATAACAGAGGCGGCAGTGTTCATTTGCTGGTAAGAAAAGGTATCGTCACAGATTTTTTTTACCCAGCTGTTAAGTATGCCCGTGCCGTTTATACAAAGTAATACACCGATCCGCTTTTGCGCTTCGGTAAAATTTACATGCGCAAAACTGTTGATACGGGATTTTTTATCGTACACCAAATGGTCGCTAACGCCATAAATAACGCCAGAAGTGCCTGCTGTTGCGGCTACTTCGCCCGGTTCCAATACATTTAAAGATAAGGCATTGTTTGGCTGGTCGCCAGCTTTGTAAGTAACAGGTATGCCTTGTTTAAGCGATAAGTAATCAGCAACTTTATTTTGTATTAGACCATGTGCAGTAAATACGTCTTTAAGTGTTGGTATTAAAGCAGTATCAAAACCAAAATAATTAAACACATCGGTAGATAATTGCTGCTCTTTAAAATCCCAAAAAATACCTTCGCTTAATGCGGAAATGCTGGTAGTAATTTCGCCTGTTAATTTCATAGCAATAAAATCGCCGGGCAACATTACCTTATCTATTTTTTCAAAAGTAGATGGTTCGTTTTCTTTTACCCAGGCAAGCTTTGCTGCGGTAAAGTTTCCAGGAGAATTTAGCAAGTGCTCTAAGGATTTTTGGTGCCCGATAGTATCGAACGCCTTATTGCCAATTTCTACTGCACGGCTATCGCACCAAATGATACTATCCCGCAATACCTGCTGGTTTTTATCAACACATACCAAACCATGCATTTGGTAAGCAATGCCAATGGCTATAATATCTTTTGGGTTATATTTCTCTTGCGTATGGGCTTTTAAAATAGCTTGCTGTACATTTTCCCACCACATTTCCGGGCTTTGTTCGGCCCATCCTTTCTTAAGGGAAGTAATGCCTGTCTCTATATCAGGGTATTGTACTGAAGTAATGCACTGCTGCGTTTGCGCATCTACAATAGCAACTTTAATGGAAGATGTACCTATATCGATACCTAATAATAGCATAAGGCAATTTTAAAAGCGTTATTTATAATCGTTTTTTGACCCTATAAAATTTCACTTTTTTGCAGTGGCGCACAACTGCTATCTTTAAAATAAAATATGCTATCTTATCAGTTGTGCATAATTTTAAGAGAAATTATTGATAAGATAGCAGTTAATTTTAATTAAAAGATGAAGACACTTATTCAAAAGATATATCCTGACGAGCACCAGTCTTTTGCCTGCCGGCGGTACCGCACGCCCAATTTTGAAACTAACTGGCACAAGCATGAAGAGTTTGAGCTGATACTAATAAAAGAAGGGCATGGCACTGCTATGATAGGCGATTATATTGGCGCATTTAAGGCTGGCGACATTTATTTTATTGCAGGAAATTTACCGCACTGGTTTAAAAAACAGCACCATAAATCAATTGGCTGCTCGGTAGTTGTGCAATTTAAAAAAGAGATTTTTGGCAGTGATTTTTTGCAATTGCCCGAGCTGAAAAATGTACAACAGTTGTTAAATAAAGAAGATGGCATACAGATACAAACAAAGTTAAAAAAGGAAATTTCGGCTGCTATTTTTGATTTGGAAACACTAAAGGGTTTTCAGCGGATAGGCTTACTGCTGCACTGCCTGCAAAAAATAAGCACTACCATACATTACGTTACGTTAACGCAAAATTTTGCTTCCAGCAACGATAATATTAATCCTGCAATTGAAAAGATAATAGAGTTTTCTTTTAAACGCTATTTAACACCCATCACCTTACAGCAAGTGGCAGATGTCGCTGCTATGAGCATACCGACTTTTTGCCGTTTTTTTAAAAAGAATATCAAGAAAACTTATTTTGATTTTATACAAGACCTGCGCATAAGCCATGCCTGCAAGCTGCTTACCAACAGCAACAAGCCTATAATGGAAATTTGTTACGAAAGCGGCTACAATAGCTGGGCTCATTTCAGCAAACAATTTAAGCAGGTAAAACAATTAACACCTTCGCAATACCGAAAAGAATTTGAAGAAAAAGACAGCTTTTAGACAAATAGGATTTTTGCTTACATACCGCAACAACGCTTATACTTTTTGCCGCTTCCGCATGGGCAGGGCGCATTGTTGGATGGAGGCATTTTAAAGTCTACACCTGGCTTGGTACCGCCCCCTAATTTTATAATATCATCGATATTTTCTTTTACATCCGGCTCAATGCCCACTATTACCTGCCATCCATTTGCATTACACACCGCCATCATTTCCATTGCTCTTTGCTCTGTTTGTACTTTAACAATTGCAGGTTTTTCTGTGCTTCCTAACTTTGCCATTTGTAATTGTGTTTTAAATTTTTAGGGGTCTCAATTGCAAAAAAAATTAGTTGCCGCTAATACTATCCCAGTAAATAACGTAGGTTTAAAATGATGGGTTAAATTAATATTTTTCACGGATGGCTTCTAAAAATCTTTCAACAGAATGACGGACTTTTGTTGCGCTTCCAATAAATTGGTTGGATAATATAGAAAAAATAAGCAGCTTCCCTTTTTTAGAATATAATATGCCGCTAATGGCGGAGTTGTTG
>JAYVUJ010000299.1:0-4104 GCA_043788035.1 Ferruginibacter sp.
GCCTCCGAATAAATGGGTAACTACAGTGGTAATTAAAATTAGCGGCGTCATGCCTGCGGGTACGCCTACGCCTGGCTGGTGTATTTCGTCAATAATTACATTGTTGCCGGCAGCGCTGGTTTTTCCAAACTTATTGTACAGCCACCAAATTAATATACCTGCGAATGGTAAAAAAAAGATGAGCCACATATGTTGCCAACGCATGTTGGTGGCTTGTTGTAGCAGCCATAAAAAGAACGCTACCAATGCACCGATGGTAATTGAAACGGGGAAAATAATTAGCGTCCAGTTTAGGAGTTGCTTTATTATAAAAAGTTGTTGTGTAAAGAAGCTTGATTTTTTCATTCCTACAAATAGTTTACCTGTAATAAAATAAATACCATTTGTAGGCGCCATTAGTCTTGCTGAAAAAGACGGTTAAGTAGGAAGACACCATTTCCTTTGATGGCTCAAAAATAGGTTTTTTTGCCGGTAAGTCGGTAAGGCGTTTTGCTGTTTTTTTGCCGATGAAGCGGTAAGGCGTTTTTAGGCGTAATTTAAGATTCCCTGATTGGTTGTTATAAAACTTGGGTAACTACAAACAATCCCATAAACTTTAAAGGCTGACCCTATAATTTATGGGAATGCTACAAGGAATTTTTATCAGCATATTTCAACTGATAGATTTACACAAATACACAGTAACCAGCCTGGCGCCCTCTTTTAACTGGTTACGGCAATTTGAATACCCTCACCTGGTAGCGTGTAAGGGCAGAAAGCCTTTAGTAACTGCCCCGTCGCCCTCATTAAACTGGTTGCTGCAAATAAAAACTTTTTAGCTTTATAAAAAACGAATATTCTTCTGCCCGAACCGCAAGGGATCGGAACGGAAATCCTTTTTTTGTCGGGCCGCCCGCAAAAAAAGATTGAAGTGCATAGCTCGGCCCTTGGGTACGCCCTAACTTAATTAATAATTGGTTAACTGATAATTGATAATTAAAATACGGTACTTGTTAACGTTAGCTTTACTAAATATTGATGTATTAATATCATTCATTTCTATTAGCTTTATAAAAATTGAGATAGATGAAAAAAATGGTTTTATACATGGGTTTATTGGTGGCTTCAAACGTTACTTTTGCGCAGGTAGATACATCGGCGTTGTACTATAAATATCCAAACGTGCCGCCTTTTACAATTACTAAAGTGCCAGACAGTACTATGTTTGCCAAGGCTGGGCTCAAAAAAAATAAGGCTACGCTGATAATGGTTTTTAGTCCGGACTGCGACCATTGCACGCATGAAATTAAAGAGCTGCTTGCCCATATGGAGCTGTTTAAAAATGTGCAGATAATGTTGGTATCGCACCTCGACTTTCATTACATAAAAACTTTTTACGAAGACTATAAAATTGCTACTTACCCCAACATTACGGTGGGGCGTGATTACAGTTATTTTTTTGGCACTTTTTTTAAGATAAAATTTTTACCCGCCATATTTACTTACAACAAAAAAGGAAAGTTTGTACAGGCGTTTGATGGTAGTGTGGCTGTGCAAAAAATTGCCGCATCGTTATAAATCCTTTGGTGTGTTTTGCTTTTATACTTTCTGCTGCAATATTTTTCTTATTTTAGTTGTTTAAAATTTATTCCCATTATAATATCTTTAAAATGAAAAAAACGATTGCCTTTTTATTGGCGGGCATGCTTACCGCCACCGCCTTTGCCAACATTATGCTGCCTAAAATTTTTGGCGACAATATGGTGCTTCAACGCAGCAAGCCTATTGCTATTTGGGGCTGGGCGGCACCGGGTGAAAAAGTTACGGTGCAGTTTAATAAACAAACTAAAAATACCATCGCAGGTGCAGCGGGCAAATGGATGGTTTCTTTGGCAGCAGAAAATGCTGGCGGTCCTTTTATGTTAACGGTTAAGGGTAGCAACGAAATTGATATCAAAAATATTTTAGTGGGCGAAGTTTGGGTTTGCAGCGGGCAAAGCAACATGGAAATGCCTATTGAAGGCTGGGGCAAAGTAAATAATTACCAACAGGAAATTGCTGCGGCAGATTACCCGATGATACGGCATTTTAAAGTGCCAAATACCACAAGCACAAAGCTGAAAGATGATTTGGCCGGAGGCGATTGGAAAGTTTGCAGTCCGGCTACGGCAGGGGATTTTTCGGCAACCGCTTATTTTTTTGCAAGAGAATTATACAATAAACTAAAGGTGCCTATTGGGTTAGTAAACACCAGTTGGGGCGGCACTCAATCAGAAGCATGGACAAGCGAAAAAGCTTTTGCCAACAACCCCGAAATGAAGTACGTAGCCACCGCAATGAAAAGCAACCCGCTTGAAAAAAGTACGCAGGAACGTAGCCAGCTAATATTAAAAAACACACTTACACTACAGGGCGATTTTGATAGCGCTGCCAATACAAGCGATTGGAAAAATAATAATTTTGACGATAGTAAATGGCCGGCGATGAAAGTGCCTGGCGTGTGGGAAAGCCAGGGGCTGCCTAATTTAGATGGCACTGTTTGGTTTAGAAAAACAATTACCATTAGCGATGCCGATGCTGGCAAAGCTGCTGTGCTGGAGCTTTCGTTAATTGACGATAATGATGAAACGTACATTAACGGGGTAAAGGTTGGCAGCACGATAGGCTATAACATACCAAGAAAATATAGTGTTTCGGCAGGTATTTTAAAGACAGGCAAAAATACTATAGCAGTTAAAATTGAAGATACCGGCGGCGCCGGCGGTATTGATGGCGATGCGGGCTTAGTTAAATTAACCATTGGAGACAACGTACAGCCACTGGCAGGCGATTGGCTTTTTAGGGTTGCCAGCATTAAGGCAGGCAGCACAGGCATTGGCCCGAACGATTACCCTAGTTTATTGTTTAATGCTATGCTTAACCCCATTATAAACTACACCATCCGTGGTGCTATCTGGTACCAGGGCGAAAACAATGCTGGCCGTGCATACCAGTACCGTACTGCGTTTCCGCTGATGATTACTGATTGGCGGCAACATTTTAAGCAGGGTAACTTTCCTTTTTACTTTGTACAATTATCTACTTATGGCTCTGCGAACGACAATAGCAATAAAGGCAGCAATTGGGCAGAATTAAGAGAAGCACAGGCTATGGCGTTAAGCCTGTCCAACACCGGCATGGCAGTAACTACGGACATTGGTAACCCTGCAGATATTCACCCAAAAAACAAACAGGATGTTGGTAAAAGGCTTGCCCGTATTGCTTTGCATGATGTGTATAAAACAACAGGCGAATATAGCAGCCCAATGTATGCAGGCATAAAAACAACTGCTAACAAAACAGCGCTTTCATTTACACATATCGGCGCCGGCTGGCTAATAAAGGATAACAATACCATTACTGGTTTTGAAATTGCTGGTGCAGATAAAAAGTTTGTGCCTGCTAAAGCGATTATTGCAGGTAATACAATTATTGTTTCTGCTAATGGTATTTTGCAACCAGTGGCTGTGCGTTACAATTGGGTTAACGATGCATCGGCAGGTAATTTGTTTAATAAAGAAGGATTTCCTTTAGCGCCTTTTAGGACGGATAAGTGGGAAGGGATTACGGTTACCAATAAATACAGTATTAGTTTGTAGCTACCTGGCTGTAATTTTTTTATGAACTTGTGTATAATTATTAGCGAAGCATAAATTTGGATAGAGGGCTTTTTGTAATTTTGCACATCGACAAATTACAAAAAGCCCTCTTTATATTTACATGAAGCAAGAACAACTTTTTCCATCTGAGAAACAAAATACGGCCAGCGGGCTTACCATTTCTAAAGCTGGTAAACAACAGCTTACCAAAAATCAGCAGGCATTTAATAAGCTTACGCAGCGTATAGAAAAATTGCAGAAAGATATTGAAAAGAAACAGCTGCAATTTGATATGGCGCTAACAATTTATGGTAACGAGCTATATCCTGCGCAGCAAAAATTGTTAGAAGGCAGGCGTAAATTAATTATTGTTTTGTGGGATATTTATAAAGCTAACAAGCTTTCTAAAACAGACCAGCGGCATTTAAAAAATGTGCTACAGTTTCACATGCAAGAATTATTTGAGGATACTACTGCTGAGCCAGAT
>JAYVUJ010000300.1:0-2269 GCA_043788035.1 Ferruginibacter sp.
ACATTCTTTTAAAACATAAAAATTTTCCTCCACTTTTATTTGCTTATATATGAAACGAAAAGATTTTATTAAAAAAGTAACGATTGCCACAAGCGGCATAATAATTATGAATGACCTTTTTGCCAGAAATAAACCTACTGATAAGTTGTATGGCCATAATAAAATGACCTACAAATTGGACACGGAGTGGAGCAAGACAAATGCCTCCCAATTTCCGGTAAATGACTGCCACGAAATGGTGCAGGACAGCAAGGGAAGGATTATTTTGCTGACGAATGAAACCAAAAACAATATTTTAATTTACAATACCAGTGGCAAACTGCTGGATAACTGGGGGCACCAATTTCCTGGCGGGCATGGCTTAACGCTGCATAATGAAAACGGCACAGAATTTTTATACATTACCGATACAGAAAAGCACCAGGTGTATAAAACCACCATGGATGGTACAGTGCTGCTTACAATAGACGCCCCGCTGGAAGCAGGCATCTATACAAAAAATGACCAATTTGTACCTACCGAAACAGTAATCGATAGCAACGGAGACATTTTTATTGCAGATGGTTACGGCGCTCAGTACATTTTGCATTACGATAAAAATGGCAAACTGATAAAATATTTTGGCGGCCGTGGCGATGGCGACATCCACCTGGATAATGCACACGGCATTTGCTTCGATACCCGCAACAACAAACATTCTTTATTGATTACTGACAGGACAAGGAATTGTTTTAAAAGATTTAGTAAAGCCGGAGAATTGGAGGAAGTGATAAAGCTGCCGGGGGCTTGCGTTTGCCGCCCTGTAATTAAAAATGACCACCTGTATGCAGCAGTGCTTCGCTCGCCCGATATGGATGCAAGCGGCACCGGCTTTGTAACTATTTTAGATAAGCACAATAAAGTAGTAAGCAATATTGGCGGCAACGAACCAATTTATGTAGATGGGGTGCTGCAGCCGCTGATACAAACTGATAAAATATTTGTGCACCCACATGATGTTTGTGTTGATAATGACCATAATATTTATGTAGCACAATGGGCATCGGGCAAGGTGTATCCGTATAAACTTACAAGAGCAGATGCATAAAGTTGTTTACTAAAAAATATTTTATTATGCTAGATTTTTTTAATGGTATTTACGATTGGATGATTGGATTTTTTGGTATCGAACAATTCATCAAAACAATCAGTTCAGGCAATTATAGTGCGTTCCTTTCTTATGATGGGATTGTTTCTATTATTGGTCCGCTGTTTCCAATAGTGTTGATAGTAGAGCTTATTGTGGCATTGATTTTTCTGAAGCCAAAGTTTGCGTCAAATTATAAAATCCCTTTCTTCTCTTATGTATTAAATGCGTTTATTGGGCGGTATATTTCCATTGCGGCGTTTGTGTTTTGCATTGGCCTTTTTGAAAAACATGCTATTTTAAAAACAACATTTACCTGGTACTGGTTTATTTACGGGTACATCGTTTGGGAGTTTGGGCATTTTATCTATCATTATTTTGGGCATAAAGTCCGCTTATTTTGGTGCCTGCACTCCACCCACCATGCACCGGAAAGCATGAACCTTTCTATATCTTACGCACACTTTTTTTTAGAAGGCCCTTATGCGGATGTGATACGTACAACGGTTTGTATATTGTTGGGGGTTAGTCCAGCTATGCTGGTGGTTATTATGTTTATTGATGGCTTTTGGGGTGGCTTTATACATATTGGTGAGGGGATGATAAAGAATGGGAAAATGGGTTTTCTGGAAAAATTCATCCTTACCCCATCGCACCACCGGGTACACCATGCCAAAAACCCTTTGTACATGGATACCAACTTTTGTAACCTGCTAAATATTTGGGATAGGGTGTTTGGCACCTACCAGCCAGAAAATAAAAATATAGCAATACAATATGGTATTACCCGAAAAATGAGGCCTAATAGTTTTATTGATAGTTATTTTGGCGAAATTGGTGCGCTGGTAAAAGATGTGTACAAAGCACCAGGCATTAAAAATAAGGTACTTTACATTTTTATGCCACCAGGCTGGAGCCACGATGGGAAGCACCAGACGGCAAGCGTGGTTAGGGGCAACTATTTAAAAGAAGAGCAAAACCCCGAAGAGCGTGTATTAGGACAGGCTAGTTAATGGCTTGCGCCCTTACTGATTTTTTAAGGTTAGCGTATCCGCTAAAACGCCGCACCATAATTTTTTTAACGAATGGATACTTTTCGGCTTGAAGCACCAGGGATAGCAACGAAAATCCTTTTTTGTCGGG
>JAYVUJ010000301.1:0-17749 GCA_043788035.1 Ferruginibacter sp.
CCCTGTAAGACTGAATAAAAATATAATTTTACCTAAAGATAGTGCTGAAAGCAAGATTTTGGTTTCATCTTTAAATGACTTTTTAGCCGCTGCACAAAAGCCAAACGAAGAAAATAAATTAGTTATAGAAAGCGAAAAAGTGGAAACATTTATTTTGCTTGACGAAGTAAATGGTATAGAAAAAAGTGGAGAATTTAAAGACGGCTACTTCTATAAGCCATATTTGACAAATGTTGTTGCAATGAAAAACAATCAATACTTTATTCAAGTTTCCTACATTGGAACAAATGAAAGCACTTCTTATTTAAGATCAAGTTTTGAATTTATTGCCCATAAAGTAAATAACACATTTCAATTTTCTTCACCACTTCTAAGAAATACCAAATATTGGAAAATAGAAAAAGTAGGAAACAATATTTTCCATTATCAAAATACAATTAACAAAGAGAAAGTAAAAGAATTTAATAAATTAACAACTTCCTTTGACTTGAAACTAAAATCAACAAATAAAATAACAGACTATTATTGTTGCGGCAATATTATTGAACTTCAAAAATTAATTGGTATTGATTATAAATCAGATTACAATGGAGGATCTGAAAGTGTTTGGAGTTCTACACTGGGAGATAAAAGACTAGTTATATTTGGTAACGACAATTCAAGTTTCAACGAGTTTGACCCACATGATTTATGGCATGATAGATTAAGTTTAGTTATCCCTCGTAGCCGGGTAAACAAACCTGTGGACGAAGGGTGTGCTTATTTTTATGGAGGAAGTTGGGGCATTTCTTGGAAAGATATTTTGAAGGAGTTTAAAATACAAATTGCAAGCAATAAAAATATCAATTGGGCTAACGTGAAAGAAAATCCGATTACTTTCTATACAAAAGACTTTACCAATTCTGCCGACTATATTGTGAACGCTTTATTGGTAAAAAAAATAGAAAAAGAGAAAGGTTTTGCAGGAGTTTGGGAGTTACTAAATTGTGGGAAATTTGAAAAAGGGAATGAAAAATATTATGTAACACTTGAAAAATTAACAGGAATTACAAAAGCAAATTATAACGAGAAAATTTGGGAACTAATAAACAACGAGAAATAAAACTGTACCCAACAAAAGGCTTGCCGCAAGGCTGGCGAACGGAATAACAATCGGCTGTTGTACTACTATCAGCTTACATTGAGCTTGACCGAGTCCTATTTGGTGTTAAGTTGTTACATTTATCTTCAGTTTTTAATCGGCTTAAGTTGCCGGGCTGACAGTTATAAAATACCAGCCTTCCGGCAAGCCTGTACCGTTCCTCAACAAAATAACATCCATATCAACAAATTGTATCTTGTATTTAAACTTTATTAATTATGCTTTTTAAGAAATTTTTCCTGCTATTTTTATTGGCAACCATACTTGCAACTACCATGGCACAAACAAAAAACGATTACACAACCAACTGGAAAAAAGTAGAGGCTTTTGAGAAAAAAGGGCTTACAAAATCTGCTTTGGAGCAAGTGCTGGTAATTTATAATTTGGCTTTAAAAGATAATAATGATGCACAGCAAATAAAGAGTGCCATCTACCAAATAAAGTACCGCAATATGGTGCAGCTAGATAGCAGGGAAAATAATATTTTTTTTGTAGATACACTAATCGCAAAAGCGAAACTTCCCGCTAAAAATATTTTACAAAATATGCAGGCAGAAATGTTTTGGCAATATTTGCAAAACAACCGCTATAAGTTTTATGGCCATACAAAGCTAACAGAAGAAAAAAGCAACGACATCAGCACCTGGAGCCTGGATAAATTGCATGCAACTATCGGCTCATTGTATAAAGCATCGCTAACTAATGAATTTGTATTACAATCAACTAAGTTAAATGGCTTTGACCCTATTATCATCAAAGGCGAAAATACCCGGCAGCTACGCCCCACTTTATATGATTTTTTAGCATTTAGGGCATTAAGTTATTTTATGGATGATGAGCGGGAACTTACCAAACCGGCTTATCAATTCAGTATCGATAACCCTGCAGCATTTGCACCTGCGGCGGAGTTTGCCACAGCTTCATTTACCACAAAAGACACCGCATCCCTACAGTATAAAGCCATAGTACAATTACAGGAAATTTTGGAATTCCATTTAAAAGATAACAATGCAGATGCTTTGCTGGATGCGGATTTGATACGTTTGAACTTTGTAAACGGACATGCCGTAAATGAAGGCAAAAGCAAACTATATGAAGCAGCCCTGAAAAATATTGAAGAAAAATATTACAGTAACCCTGCTACTGCACAAGCCATGTATTTAAGGGCGCAAATTTATAACGAGCGTGGACAAGAGTTTGAGCCATTGACTACAACCGTAATTCAATACGAAATTAAGCGAGCCAAAGAGTTATGTGAAGCAGCTTATCAAAAATCCCCTAAAAGCGAAGGTGGTATCAATGCGCAAAATTTACTGAAAACAATTTTACTGCCATCGCTTTCATTGCAAACTGAAAAAGTAAATATTCCCGGGCAGCCGTTCCGCACATTGGTGAGTTATAAAAATACCAAGGCGGTTTATTTCCGCATCATCAAAACATCTAAAGAAGAACTTAAAAAAACAAATAGCAGGGACTACGATAAAACATGGCAAGATATTGTTGCCCTAAAACCCATCAAAACATGGAGCGTTGCATTGACCGACTTGCAGGATTATCAAAGCCATTCGGCTGAAATAAAAATAGATGCTTTGCCGGTTGGTACGTACTATATTCTATCAAGCCTCGATGAAAGTTTTTCTTTACAAAAAAATATTATTGCTAAACAAGTAACCTATATCAGCAACATCAGCTACCTGCACAATAACTTCAATGATTATTATGTATTGAACAGGGATAACGGCCAGCCTTTAAACAATGCGCAGGTGCAGGTTTGGTTAACCAACTACAATTACACTACCAGTCAAAATGAAGATACCAAAGCAGAGAATTATGCCACAGATAAAAATGGGTTATTCAAATTAAAAAAGTCAAAAGATTACAGGAATATAAATTTTCAAATAAAGCATGCTGATGACGAACTTTTTTTAAATGATAATAATTACAGCAATTATTACAACGGTTTTGAGCAGCCAGTTGAAGCAAAGCCAATAACCTTTCTATTTACCGACCGTTCTATTTATCGCCCTGGGCAAACAGTTTTTTTTAAAGGGATTGTGCTAAAAAAAGGCAGTAAAGCCAATGAAACAGCCATCCTTCCATCATTTAGCACTACTGTACAATTAAAAGATGCAAACAACCAAAAAGTAAGTGAAGTTAAATTGGTAACCAATGAATTTGGTTCTTATAATGGATCCTTTAAGCTACCGCAAGGCTTACTAAATGGACAGTTTAGCCTGTACGATACTACGACAGAAACTTCTCAATATTTTAATGTAGAAGAATATAAGCGCCCTAATTTTTTTGTAGAAGTGCAAAAGCCAAACGGCACGTACCGCTTGCTGGATAGCATTAAAGTTACCGGCACTGCAAAAGCTTATGCAGGCAACAATATCGATGGCGCAAGGATTAGTTACAGAGTGGTACGCAAAGTACGTTACCCCATTTGGTGGGATGGCGGCTATCCTTTGTATGGCAGAAAAATTATGCCACCCGGCAGGCAGGGCGCCCAAATGGAAATTACTAATGGAGAAGCAATAACCGATGCTAAAGGCGAATTCCATATCACCTTTAAAGCATTGCCAGATGAAAGTATTGATAAAAAAAGCCAGCCTACTTTTTACTACGAAGTGAGTGCAGACATTACCGATGTCAATGGCGAAACAAGAAGCGGCAATACGTCTGTTGAAGTAGCGTATCAAATGTTGCAGCTTGAAATTAATGTGGCGGAAAAACTTTCCATCGATAGTTTAAAAACCATTTCCATTAAAAGTACCAACCTGAATGATATTGAAGAAAAAACAACCGCCACCGTAACCATACTGCAATTAAAAACACCTACAAAAATTTTTAGGGAAAGGTACTGGCAGCAACCCGACCAGTTTGTGATGAGCAAAAATGAATATTATGGTTATTTTCCCTACGATGTTTATAAGGATGAGGACAAAGTGAAAAACTATGAAGCGGCTGATAAAGTGTACGAAAAAACAGACAGTACCAATGAAGCTATCCCATTAATAAACAACCAGTTAAAATCAGGCTGGTACAAGATTGTAGCCATTACAAAAGATAAATATGGTGAAGAGGTAAAAGCAGAAAAGTATGTGCAGTTATACAGCAATAAAAAAGTGGGCCCATCTTTTGAACCACTGGAAGTTAGGGTTGAAAAAGATAATGCAGTACCGGGTGAAAAGATACAATACAGTATTGCCACTGGTTTTACTAATATTTGGCTGATACACAACTTAACTAAAGTGGATAATAGTAACAACACAACGTATCAAGGCATTACTACAAATAAGCCTTACCAAAACGAGGTTCCGGTTACAGAAAATGACCGTGGAGGCATGGCTGTTAGTTACGCATTTATACAGCACAACAGGGTATATAAAGGCAATGAAAATTTTGATATCCCGTGGAGCAATAAAGAATTAAAAATCGGCTACTCCACTTTTCGTGATAAGCTATTGCCAGGCAGCGAAGAAAAATGGACAGTAAAAATAAGTGGCAGTAAAGGCGAAAAAGTAGCTGCAGAAATACTAGCCAGTATGTACGACGCAAGCCTTGACCAGTTTAAACCGCATGGCTGGAGTGCTTTAAATATTTGGCCTAAACTCAACAATAGTATTGGTTGGGATGGCAATGGATTTCAAGGAGTGAATTCAGAAGATTATTATCGGAGAAAAAATGACTATGCTAGTGTGCCCGTAAAAACTTATGATGAGCTATTTCCTTTAAATATTGGATTAGATGAAATTGTTGTAGGAAGCTATAGAATTTTAAAAATGAAAGATCTTGTCAATAATAACACATTACAAAGCAGAGCAGCGCGTGTCGCTGCATCTCCTGCACAAATTACCCAAATTAAATTTACACCTCCGAAAATTGTAAAGGATGAAGAGGTAAAAGCAAATGAGAAAATTGAAATGGATTCGGTATCACTACCAACAATAAACAATAAACCACAAACCCAAAACCCTTCTACTCAAATCCGCAAAAACTTCAACGAAACTGCCTTCTTCTTCCCTCAATTAAAGACAGATGCAGATGGTAATGTGTCTTTCTCCTTCACCATACCAGAAGCACTAACACAATGGAAACTAATGACCTTTGCACACACCAAAAATTTAGCAAGCGGTTACCTTGAAAAAACAACCGTAACACAAAAACCATTAATGGTACAACCCAATGCACCACGCTTTTTAAGGGAAGGCGATGGTATAGAATTTAGTGTTAAAATAGTGAACCTGAGCGATAAAGAAGTAACAGGCACAACACAACTAGAATTGCTGGATGCCGCCACCAATAAGCCAATAGATGGATGGTTTAAAAATGTTTTTCCAACACAATATTTTACGGTAGCAGCGGGGCAAAGCGCAGCAGTAAAATTCCCCATAGAAATACCGTTCAAGTTCAACTCTGCCATGACATATCGCATTACAGCGAAATCTTCAGGCACCCCTTCAGGCGATGGCAGTATTTTCTCCGATGGCGAAGAAAGGGCCATACCAATTGTAACCAACCGCATGCTGGTTACAGAATCAATGCCTATCAACCTCCGCAACGAAACGTCCAAAGCTTTTGTTTTTGAAAAATTGTTGAACAGCGGCAGTAGCCAAACCATTACCAACCGGTCGCTAACGGTTGAGTACACCTCCAACCCCATCTGGTATGCAGTACAAGCATTGCCTTATT
Source organism: Ferruginibacter sp. (assembly GCA_043788035.1). Classification (GTDB taxonomy): domain Bacteria; phylum Bacteroidota; class Bacteroidia; order Chitinophagales; family Chitinophagaceae; genus Ferruginibacter. Next base: position 5,834 of record JAYVUJ010000301.1, read on the forward strand.
TAATGGAATACCCATACGAGTGCGCAGAGCAAACTTTTAATAAATATTACGCCAATACGCTTGCAACTTATGTAAGCAACAGCATGCCAAAAATTAAGGCCGTTTTCGATCAATGGATTGCTCCCATTGAGGAAAAAGCGGGTGATACCGCTGCTTTATTAAGCAACCTGCAAAAAAATGAAGAACTAAAAGCAGCTTTGTTACAGGAAACTCCATGGGTATTAGCAGCACAAAATGAAAGCCGGCAAAAGAGAAATATAGCCTTGTTATTCGACATGGTGAAGATGGGCAGCGAAACCGATAAAGCCATCGCCAAGCTGAAAGATATGCAGAGCAGCAATGGCGGTTTTGTATGGTTTAAAGGCGACGAAAATGACCGGTACATTACCCAATATATTATCACTGGCATAGGCCACCTTAAAAAACTAAATGCCTTAGCTGGCAATAACGAAAGCCAGTTAAAAGATATCATGGGCATTGCCAATAAAGCTATCCCTTACCTTGATAAAAAAATAAAAGAAGAGTATGGCAACCTGTTAAAATATAAGGCAAAGCTTACAAATAATAACCTAAGCAATACCGCTATCCAGTACTTGTATATGAGAAGCTTTTTTATGGAAACCCCCGTAGCCGCAAGCGCTCAAACCGCGTATACTTATTACCGTGAGCAAGCCAAAAAATACTGGTTAGGTAATAGCAAATACTTACAAGCAATGATTGCATTGGCATTAAACCGCACTAAAGATGATGCAACGCCAAAAGCCATCATCAAATCTTTAAAAGAAAATAGCATCGGCAATAGTGAGTTAGGCATGTACTGGAAAGAATGGACGAACGGCGGCTATTATTGGTACCAGGCGCCTATAGAAAGCCAGGCGTTAATGATAGAAGCTTTTACAGAAATCGATAAAAATAGCACTACCATAAACGACTTAAAAACATGGCTGTTAAAACAAAAGCAAACCCAAAATTGGCGTACTACTAAAGCCACCGCAGAAGCTTGCTATGCTTTACTATTAAGTGGCGGCAATAATTTGGCAGCAGAAAAAGAAGTAACTATAAATGTGGGAAGCACAACCATCAAAAGCACCGATGATAAAACCGAAGCAGGCACCGGCTATTTCAAAAAAACCATCGAGGGTGAAAAGGTAACGCCGCAAATGGGCAATATTGCAGTAACCGTTAAGCCAGTAGCCAGTACCAACCCTGCTTCGGCAAGCAATGGCGCTTCGTGGGGCAGTGTTTACTGGCAATATTTTGAAGACCTTGATAAAATAACTTTTGCAAGCACTCCGCTGCAAGTCACCAAAAAATTGTTCATCGAAAAAAGTACAGATAAAGGCCCGGCGCTACAACCCATTACCAATGGCGCAGAACTAAAAATAGGCGACAAAGTAAAAGTGCGCATCGAACTTAAAGTAGATAGGGACATGGAATACGTACACATGAAAGACATGCGGGCTGCCTGCATGGAGCCAACAAACGTCATCAGCCAATATAAATGGCAGGGCGGGCTTGGTTATTACGAAACCACTAAAGATGCCAGTACCAACTTTTTCTTTGGGCAGTTGCCCCGCGGCAGTTACGTGTTCGAGTACTCCATGTTTGTTACCCATGCAGGCAATTTCAGCAACGGCATTACCAGCATCCAATGCATGTATGCGCCAGAATTTACCAGCCACAGCGATGGCATACGAGTGTCGGTTGAAGCGCTTTAAAATGTAACTATTCAAATAATACAGCCGTTAGTTTTTAAACAATGGCCGTATTAATAAGCTGTATTTTTTAATACATTTTTTGTCCAGGCCAATACAGCTGCTATGTGGAGCTGCGGTGGCGTCGCACAATAATACATGGGTTTTTCAGGGATCTTTTTCCATTATGCATGGGGCGTTTGCGGTATTGAAAACACTTTCTTTAATTTTTACCGCCCTAACCCAATCGCTTTTGAACTAAGGAAATTGTGTGACAATACAAAAATTATCCATCATCAATTAACAAATTATCTATTAAACCCTTACCTTTGCAGCCCCATAGACAAATTGTGTGCGGGATTAACCAATTTTTTAATTAATAAACAAGGGAAAATGAACAACTACGAATTGATGGTGATTTTTACCCCGGTGTTATCTGAAGAGGAATATAAAGCCGCTCAGAAAAAATTTGCAGCAATTATAACAGATAATGGCGGCGAAGTTTTATACACCAACCCCTGGGGACTAAAATCACTGGCATATCCTATTGCCAAAAAGACCACTGGTCTTTATTGGGTAATAGAGTATAAAGCGCCAACCATCTTCAATGAAAAGTTGAAAACTCAACTTTTACGTGATGAATCAGTAATGCGTCACATGTATACTGTACTCGATAAATACGCCGTCGACTACAACACCAAAAAGAGAAGCGGCGGTAAATATTCACCAACTGAAAAAGTGGAAGCATAATCATGGCAAAACCTAACGAGATTAAATACCTCACAGCTATTAAGGCTGAAAAGCGTCCAAAAAAATATTGCCGCTTTAAGAAAATGGGCATTCATTATATTGATTATAAAGATGCAGAATTCTTAAAAAAATTCCTTAACGAACAAGGAAGGTTATTGCCACGCCGCTTAACTGGCAACTCTTTAAAGTTTCAGCGCAAGGTGAGCGACGCAGTAAAAAAAGCCCGTCAAATGGCTATCTTACCGTACGTTACAGATTTATTGAAATAAAATTTTAAACCACCCTAATCCCTCACGGGCTGAAAGTGACGCACCGCGTTATTGGGTAAAAATGCAAACAACATGCAGGTAATATTAATACAGGATGTAAACAACCTCGGCGGTACCAACGAACTGGTAACAGTAAAAAATGGGTACGGTCGTAACTTTTTAATCCCATCTAAATTAGCTATCGAAGCTAGCCCAAGCAACCTTAAGCAAAGGGAAGAAAAGGTAAAGCAAATGGCTAAAAAAGAAGCCAAATTATTAGCAGAAATAAACAGTGTAATCGCAACCCTAACAAATGGTCCATTGAAAATTGGTGCCAAAACGGGTACTACAGGCAAAATATTTGGTAGTGTAACTTCTGTACAAATTGCACGTGCAATCAAAGAACAAAAGGGCTACGAAATTGACCGCCGCAGGATCACTATTATTGATGATGTAAAAGAACTAGGTACATTTAAAGCGAAGATTGATTTTGGTAACGGCAACGAAACTGAAGTTGAATTTGAAGTAGTGGCTGAATAATTGTAAGGATAATATTTAAAAATCCGTCCCGTTTTTAGCAGGACGGATTTTTTTTGTACTGCAATCATTAGCTATTACCAGGTGAGCCACCCCCAAAAAAGGATGGCTCACCTGAAATAGCTGTAAACACATCCCCGCATGTATGCTTTAATAGCTAATGTATTCCAATAAAGTTTACACCTTTTAAAAAAGGTATAAACTTTATTGAAATACTATCTGCAAAGCACATCTAACCTGTAAAAGAAATCCCTGAAAAATTAAATTTAAAGAATATAGCAGCTCTGTGCTCCAAAGGAAATAGGGTTTTATAATCAAGCTTTAAAATTAGCTTTTTCTAAGACCCCTCCTTGGAGACCAAGGAGGCAATTACTATGCATTAGCTGGGGCAAAAAATGTATACTATAGGCACTATCTTTATTGAAACTTTACAGCATGGGCTATTGTTTGTAGGCCGCATCCATTTAGTTTACACTCTTATCAAAATATAAATTATGCTACAAAGGGATTTCAAGCTTATCACAATAGTTGTTTTATTTACAGGAATTGCTTTTGCCAATTGCAAAACCCACGTAAAAACTGTTGTAGTAACTAAAGATTCGATACCAAAAGCTTCTGCCAAAGAAATGGGCATACCCGGCAACTTTAGTGCACAGACAACAATTAAATTCGATAGCTCTTTAATAAAATCTTTCCTGGATAGTTTCCCTAAATTCAAATCATTTCAAAAAGATATTATTGGTTTTTATAAAGGCAGAAATTACGCATATGCATGGTACGACGATAAAGGGATGATTGAGCCAGCCAATAATTTATACAACCGCATTTTAAATATTGGCGACGAAGGCGTACCTGATTTTGTGTCTTACAAAACCGCTTTTAGTGCAATGATGGAAACTGAAGAAGGAAGTGATAAAATTGTGCCAACTGTAGAGCTGATGCTAACTTCACAATATCTAGCCTATGCAAAAGGTGTGTGGGTAGGTTTAAGCGAAAAACAATCGCTTGCAACTGAATGGTTGTTGCCACGCAAAAAAATAAGTAGCCAGCAGTTGCTTGACTCGTTAGTAAGCAGCAAAAACTTTTTAGACAATTCGCCAACGCACAGGCAATACGCTTTATTAAAAGACTACTTAAAAAAGTACAACAACTTAAAAGTACAAGGCAAGCTTGAACCTATTAAGGCAGATAAAAAAATGTATAAACTGGCAGACTCCTCGGCTACAGTATTGGCTATACGGGGACGGTTGTTCCAATTAGGAGACTTAACAAAAAATAGCGGTTCCAATATTTTTGATGATAGCTTAACGAGTGCCGTTAAAAGCTTTGAGCAACGGCTGGGTTACAAAGAAGATGGTATTGTAAACGCGGCGCTGATTAATGAAATGAATTATCCGATAGAAAAAAGGATTGAACAAATAATGGTAAATATGGAACGCAGCAGATGGCTGCCTATTGAACCAAGCGGCGATTATTTAGCAGTGAATATACCTGAGTATAAGCTGCACGTATACGTGAACGGTAGTGTGGCTTTTGATATAAATGTTGTAGTAGGCAAAAGCCAGCATAAGACAGTAATTTTTAGTGGCGACATGAAGTACATTGTATTTAGCCCATATTGGAATATTCCGGCTAGTATTTTAAAAAATGAAACTTTACCGGCTATAAAAAAAGATCCTGATTATTTAGCAAAGCATAATATGGAATGGAATGGCGGTAACGTGCGGCAAAAACCAGGCCCCAACAATTCGTTAGGTTTAGTAAAATTTCTATTTCCAAATTCGCACAGTATCTACTTACACGACTCGCCGGCAAAATCATTGTTTAAAGAAGATAACAGGGCATTTAGCCATGGTTGTATCCGTTTGGCAGAACCTAAAAGATTGGCGCAGTATCTTTTAAGGAATGACAAAAACTGGAATGATACTAAAATAACCGCCGCCATGAACAAAGGCGTAGAACAGTATATACCGTTAAAAACCGCCGTACCAGTGTACATTGCTTATTTTACTGCCTGGGTAGACCGGCAGGGAAAGCTTAATTTCAGGAAAGATATTTACCAAAGAGATAGCCGTTTAGCCCAGCTAATACTAGAAAAATCTGGCATATGAATATTTTCTGAAAATAGTTTTTTTTTTAAATAAATAGCTACATTTGTATTGCTATAATGGTTTTGTATTTCGTCGTTAGCTGATAAATGCCTTTTTTCAAGCCTGTATTCAGTTCATTGTACTAACTAAATCATTAGAGTTTTTATTTAATATTTAAAAGTTTTTACAATGAACATTTACGTAGGAAACCTTAGTTGGACAATGACCGACGAAGACTTAAGTAGTCTCTTTACACAATTTGGTACCGTTACGAGTGCTAAAATTTTGAAAGACAAAATGAATGGCCGTAGTAAAGGTTTCGGTTTTGTTGAAATGGATGACGCAGAAGCAGCAAAGACTGCCATTGCGAACCTAAACGAAAACGAAATACAAGGTCGTAAATTAATCGTAAACGAATCTCAACCACGTACAGAAGGCGAAGGCGGTGCTGGCGGTTTTAAAAAACGCAGCTTTGGCGGTGGAAGCGGCGGCGGCGGTGGCTACAAGAAAAGTGGCGGTGGTGGCTACGGCGGTGGAAGCGGCGGTAGTGGTGGTTATGGCGGCGGCGGCGGAAGAGGCGGCGGCAGTGGTGGTTACGGCGGAAGTGGTAGCGGTGGAAACCGTGGCGGCGGAAGCGGTGGTGGGTACAACAAAGATTATTAATACTTGGGTTAGTATACATAAAAAATTAAGTCCTTCACTTTATGTGAGGGACTTTTTTAGTTTAAGCCAAATCAAATTATAATTATAAATAACAGGTGAAAACGACAGAAGAAATTATTGAACAGACAAAAAAGTGGGTAACAAACGTTGTGGCGGGCTGTAATTTTTGCCCATTTGTTGCAAAAGAAATTAAGCAGGGCACTATTAGTTACCAGGTAGTAAATAGCATTGATAAAGAAGCATGCTTACAAGCTTTTTTGCAGGGATGTGTTATGCTGGATGAAGATGACGCGATAGTAACAACGCTGCTAATTTATCCAAACGCATTTGAGCAATTTGATGATTACCTTGATGTAGTAGCTGCTGCCGAAGAGTTGCTGGAAGAAAATGATTATGATGGCATTTACCAGGTAGCTAGCTTTCACCCTCAATATGTTTTTGGAGGCGCACCCGTAAATGATGCGGCCAATTATACCAACAGGTCTATTTACCCAATGCTGCATATATTAAGGGAAGCACAAATTGATGCGGCGCTCGAGCGATACCCTGACCCGGAAAGTATACCTGGCAACAATATAATTTTTGCCCGGGAAAAAGGCGTACAATACATGAAAATGCTTTGGGGTACTTGCTTGTAAATAATAATCCAATTTATTTCAATGCCGTTAAGTTAAGGCTTTCTCTCTTTTTTGGAGAGGGTTAAGGTTACGTACAGACAAACATATAATACCCTAACTTGATGGCATTACAATTTATTTTATAAAATTTTTTTGGCATAATTATACTTGCTTTAACCAACCGGTAATGCTCATGCGTGGGCGGTGTGCCAGCAATACTTCGTGCTCCATTTCATTGCTTTTAAAAAACACCGCCTTTTGTGCATTCGGCTCAATGCTTTGCGCAGCCTCATTTTGATAGATCAATAATTGCCCACCATCTGTTGCAAGCCAATCATCGTTTAAGTAACATATCAGGGAATATTTACGGTTGTTATCTGTCTTAAACTGGTCTTTATGCTTTTTATAAGCACTGCCTGGTTCATACACCGCATAGTGAAATTCATAATCGTTGATGCCCGCGTAACAAGTCTCGTTCAGGTGGCTTATAAAGCTTTCAATCCTATCTAAAAATTCCAGTTCGTTACTGTTATTATTCTTTTTATCCAGCCAGTATATTTTATCGCCACGCATTTGCTGGGTGGCTGGGGCAACTTTATCATTGCCAATGCCTGCATAATGCATGCTTCCCTCCTGCTGCAAATAATGAATATTTTGCTGAAGCCTGCCAGATAAATTTTCAGATAAAAAATGATCAGCTATGCCTACGTTATTATCTATAAAGCTATTAATGAGTACATCGAATTCTTGTATCATGAGATGTGGTTAATGAATTTTGCCAAGGTAACCTTTCCTTAATTGGCACGTTACTTTATTTGCAAAGGATAACATAGCGTCAACAAAAAACCCTTCCGAAGAAGGGCTTTTAAAACTATATCAGGTTTTTTTATTTTACTACTTCAGTAATTACTTTACCAACACAGCCACTCGGCATTTGTATTTGCAGCATGGCCGCTAAAGTTGCTGAAATATCAGTCATGTATGTTTCCCGGTTTGTTTTGCCGTGGGCAACGCCCCATCCAAAAAATAGCAACGGTATATGTGCATCATATGGGTTCCATAAACCGTGTGTTGTTCCTTTTGCGCCGCCATCAAAATAACCAGGCTTAAAGGTAAACTGTATATCGCCACTGCGTTTGGGGTTATAGCCATTAATCATCATTGTTTTTTGAGGTTCAACTATAGTAGCCTGCATTATTTTATCAGTTTCAAAAACGTTTATTATGTAAGGCTTTTGTTTTAATAAATTAATTACATCTTTTATAATGGCGTCTTTATCTTTTCCTTGTTTTTCCATCTCAGCAAAATCCAGGTATACCTGATAATTCTGCACAGATAAAACGCCTTTCTTCATACCAAACTTAGTAGCTATTTCCTGTTTTATTTCTTTAGCAAATTCTTCGTCGCTAAAAGTGCCGGCTGGTATTTTATGCTCAGCTAAAAATGCGGGTACATGTGCCACGCCATGGTCGGCACTTAAAAAAACAAGGTAATTTCCTTTTCCCTCTTTTTCATCCAGGTATTGTAAAAAATCAGCGATGTCTTTATCAAGCCTTAAATAAGTATCTTCTATTTCTATTGAATTTGGCCCGAATGTATGCCCGATATAATCTGTAGATGAAACGCTAACCGTTAAAAAATCCGGCACTGCATTACTACCCAATTTTTCGCTTTCGATTGCCTTTTTTGCAAAATCAAAAGTATAGGTATTGGCAAATGGCGTATACCGGAAAGAATAATATTTGTTGCCAGTTACCGAAGGCAGCTTATGCGGAAAAATATTGGTAAGCTCGCCAGGTATTGTTGCTTCATACGGCTTATCATCGGCTGTGCTAAGATCATATTTATTAACAGGCAGTAAGGTTGCCCATTCTTTCCCCATAAAATTACCGGGTTCATCTTTTGCATTAAAATCTTTTACCCAGGTTGGTAGATCCTGCATATAGTATGTGCTGCTTATCCATTTGCCACCTTTGTCATCGTACCAGTAAGCGGCGTTAGCGCTATGCCCCGCCGGTAATATCGCTCCCCTGTCTTTTAAAGAAATACCAATTACTTTACTCTTAAAATTATTGCTCAGCTTAAGTTCGTCAGTAATGGTGGTTACCCACATATTTTGCGGGCTCATCTTGCCTGCCTTGCTATCAGTGCCAACCGTGCTTACAGTACTATCATCGGTGCAATATACATTTGTGTTTAATGTTTTATCCCACCAGTTGTTGCCTACCATGCCGTTAATTGCTGGCACGCTGCCTGTGTAAATACAAGTATGCCCAACCGCAGTATAGGTAGGCGTGTAAGGGATCAACGTATTTTCGCAACTGAAGCCTTCGCCCAATAAGCGTTTAAAGCCGTTACTGGTATAGAGTTGGTTGTACCTGTATAAATAGTCCCACCGCATCTGGTCTATTACAATGCCTACTATTAGCTTTGGTTTTGCGGGTGAAGGCGAGGCGATTTTTTTTGCCTGCGCTACCGCTGTGGTACAAAATACAGCTAATAAAAAACAAAAGGCAACTAGTTTTCTACTCATTTAAAAATTTTGGTAAAGATAGTTTTTAACCGATGTACAATGGGTAATTACCGATGTTATGCCTGTGTTATATGTTTCTGGCAGCAATGCCTTAAATTTGCATACCGCAGCCATTTATAGGTTGCGGGTTAAATAATGTTATTGCGAACAGAAAACCAAAGTTCCTAATTGGTAATAGTACAAGTGTGCGACGCCAATGAAGCCCATGGTAGCTTGGTAGCCCATACAAAACCCTTTACACAATAGCTTTATTATGGCAGATGTTTTTGAAAAATTAGTGAAAGATGGTGGCCCGATTGGCCAGCATATGGATAGGGCGCATGGTTATTTTGCCTTCCCGAAGTTAGAAGGCGAACTTGGCCCACGCATGAAATTTCGCGGCAAAGAAATGATTGTATGGAGCCTTAATAATTACCTCGGTTTGGTAAACGACCCTGAAATTAGGAAAGCAGACGCGGAAGCTGCCGCAAAATATGGCATGGGTAACCCCATGGGCGCAAGGATGATGAGTGGCAACACCGACATGCACGAAGCGCTTGAAAAAGTGATCAGCAAGTTTGTTAGCAGGGAAGATACCATGCTGCTAAACTTCGGTTACCAGGGTATTATGAGCTGCATAGATGCACTGGTAAACCGCCGTGATGTAATTGTGTACGATGCCGAAGCTCACGCTTGTATTGTAGATGGCGTGCGCTTGCACATGGGGCATCGATACGCATTTAAGCACAACGATATTGCTGATTGTGAAAAACAATTACAACGTGCTACTGAACTCGCTGCCAAACAAGGTGGCGGTATTTTGGTAATTACAGAAGGGGTGTTTGGCATGGATGGCGAACAGGGGGTATTAAAAGAAATTGTGGCATTAAAAAGTAAATATGAGTTCCGTATTTTAATAGATGATGCGCATGGCTTTGGCTACATGGGGCCAACAGGTGCGGGTGCGGATGAACACCAAGGCTGCCAGGATGGGATAGATTTATATTTTAGCACCTTTGTAAAAAGCATGGGCAGCATTGGCGCATTTATTAGCGGGCCAAAAGCTGTACTGAAATATTTACGCTATAATACGCGCTCGCAAATTTTTGCAAAAACCTTACCGTTAATGATTGTTGAAGGCATGCTTAAACGTATGGAAATGGTACAAACAATGCCTGAACTACGCACTAAGCTTTGGTACAATGTAGAAAAATTACAAAGCGGGTTAAGAGAAAGAGGCTTCGATATTGGGCATACCAACTCGCCGGTTACGCCTATTTTTATGAAAGGCGATGTGCCGGAAGCCACCCAAATGGTAATGGACCTAAGGGAGAATTTTCATATTTTTTGTTCCATCGTAGTGTATCCGGTTATACCAAAGGGAGATATTATTTATAGGCTGATACCAACTACAGTGCACAGCGATGAAGATATTGAACGTACACTAAATGCATTTGAAGCAACCAAGAAAAAATTGGATGCCGGAGAATACAAAGCAGCGGATATCCCGGATATGGCGGAGAGGGCATAACAGCCGTTTTTTGTTTGTGGTTTTACATATTTTCGTTTGTTCAATTTGATGGCCCATCACTTATTAAAATACTGTTAAGCGGCAAAAGAATTATTAATTTTTAATTTTTAATTTTTAATTAGATTATTCTTTTGGCTTATTTTTATACCATAATAAGATTACCTTAAATAAAAATAATGACTAGGAAAGAAGAAATAGCAAAACAAGACAATAAAACTTTTATAACAGGAGTAATTATAGTAACTGTATTGGAAGTAGCTTTCTGGCTATTATTTTATTGGATACACCTTAAGATAAGGGGCTAATTGTAACGGTTTCCCTTTATTGGATGAAATAAATTATTTGAGCAACTGAGTTATATCCGTTGCTTTTTTTGTACGCTGGTTTAACAACTTCCCGCTAGACTGGTTGTTTTTGAAGTGCTATAGATTATCCACCTTACTGACTGATTTACGGGGCACATACAATTTAGGCACTGCTAATTTTTGCGATTGATAGATGCCTGAATGGCCGCTAAAATAATAGGCAGTAAAACAAGCTACTGCATAATAAATTATATTTTCAGCACCAAATAATTCAATGCCCATTAATGTGCAGGCCAATGGCGTATTAGTAGCGCCGGCAAATACTGCTATTAAACCAAGCCCGGCCATTAAGTCTATTGGAGCGCCGGTGATAACGGCTAAAAGGTTGCCCAGCGTAGCACCAATAAAAAATAGTGGTGTTACTTCGCCGCCTTTAAAGCCCATACCCAACGTAATAGCGGTGAGCATTAGTTTCCAAAACCAGCTAAAGTAAGTGGCACCGCCCACATGAAATGCAGATAGGATACTTACGCCATCTGCATGTGGGCTGCTTACGCCTAAACCCAAATAATCGAATGTACCTAGCAGGTAACTTATACCAACTATTAATGCCGCACCAATAACAGGCACCAGCCACTTTACAGTTATCAATTGGCTGCTTTTGTTTTTTATAAAATGAGTGAGGCGGGCAAAAAAGAAACTTGCAAAACCAAATAATACCGATGCGGCAATTACTTTTATCAACAGCAACATGTTAAAAGAAATAATTGGCAGTAAGAAATTAACATTGGCTTTAAAAGCAATGGTATATTGTGTATGATGGATACCGCAGGATATGCACGTGATATGGGCGATGATGGCAGCGATAAGGCAGGGTATCAACGCATTATATTTTATACGCCCTATGTACAATACTTCCAGCGCAAAAATAGCGCCTGCTACCGGTGTGCCAAATACCGCTGCAAAGCC
>JAYVUJ010000302.1:0-5740 GCA_043788035.1 Ferruginibacter sp.
TTTGCGGAGCTTAATCTGCGAATCTGCGGCAGAATTCGTTTAACAAAACACAAAAATTATTCAAATAAAAAAGCCATCCACCAATAATTGGCAGATGGCTTTGTATAGGTAGCACTATTCTATAAATTGGCTTCCTTCAATATTTTAATTTTTATCATTTTTATTTCAAATGTCATTTCGGTGCCGTTTCTTTTTGCTTTTATTTTATACAAATTTTCTTCTGAAGCATCCTTTAATTCCGCACGGGCATCATCTGTATTTTCTATTTTGTTGCCGTTAATTTCAGTAATAAGGTCATCTTTTTGTAAGCCTGCTTTTTGTGCTGCCGATGAGTCTTCTACATCAATAACCTTTACATTGCCACCTTCTTGGGTATCCTGTATTTTTATGCCTAATTTTTTTGGGCGAAGAAAAACATCGCCATTTTCTTCAAAAGGTGCAAAATTGTCCATGCCCATACTGCCATTTCCTTCAATATCATTACCTGGTGGCATTTTAAATCCCCGTACCATTGCGTTAGGGCGATTGAAATTGAAATTCATTTTATTGCCTGCTGTTTCACCTAAAACTACCTTTAAATCTTTGTTTTTACCTTCCCTTTTATAGTATACTTGTATTTCATCTTTTGGCTTTTTGGTTGAAATTATCTTTGCTAAGCCATCCGCATCTGTAACAATTTGCTTATCTATTTTTGTAATGATATCATTATTGCTAAGCCCGGCTTTTTCTGCTGCACTACCTTTTACCACTTCTACTACTTTAGCGCCATCTGCAGTTTTTTCGGTAGTTACGCCTAAAAATGGGCGGCGCAGATTTCTACCTGATTTTTTAAAATCCTTGAGGGCATTATCAAAATTCTTGTTTGCATTATTAAGGTCTGTGAGGGCATTATCGAACTGAAAACTTTGCAGTTTTTGTAATTCTTGCAAGCCTTTCATTCCTTCAGCATCAAAGTTAAAATTCATATTTCCATCACCATTGCGATAAATCATTTTTCTTTTGTTGATGGTTATATTATCGTCTTTAAACTCAAGCAAAGGTTTTCCGTTTATTAATATATTATCGCCATTAATTTCTACCTTAAGCGTAACGTTTGTATCCCCCTTGCTGCGGATGGTTATTTCCTGTTGTTCTTTTCTTTCCGGCTTTTCTGGTTTTTCCAGCTTATCTGGCTGGGCAACGACAGTAAGGCAAATACTCATGTAACTCAATGCGAGTGCAGTAAAAATTATCTTTTTCATTTTTATTATTTTAATATACGAAATGTTTAGTAGGTCAAATATAAGATCAAATATTTAATTACGAATATTTTCGGAGATAATTTTTTTGCTTTAACAAAAGTTTTTAATTGGGCTGATATTAAATCAATTCTGCAATGTGGTTATGTATTTTCAGGGCGATTTTATCTGTGGGCACATCGTTTTCATCGTTACCAAAAGGGTCTTCAATTTCTTCGGCAATTGTTTCAAGGCTGGCGAGCACGTAAAATATAAATACTACCACTGGCACTACGTAATATCCTAAAGTAAAAACGTAGCCCAAGGGCAAAGTCATAACATAAAAGAAAATGAATTTTTTAATGAATACGCTGTAAGAAAAAGGGATAGGCGTATTTTTTATACGCTCACACGCACCACAAACGTCAGTGAAAGATTGCCACTCTGCATTCAGCACAATCAACTGTTCGCCAGTAATTTTTTGTTCTTTAAATAGTTGGTGGATGTGCTTAAACATTAACAACGCTATTTGGTTAGGTACATGTTTTTCATGATCGATGTGCTTAAATACGGGATCCTTTTTATCTTCCTCAAACAATTCAATACGGGTTGTTTCGGCCCTTAAATGATTGCGTAAGGCATAAGCATAAGCTGGTATTATTTTTCTAAAAAAGCTGCGTCCCTCTTTATCTTCTTCAGGCAATATTACACTAAGTTTAATAGCCAGGTTCCGGCTATTATTTACCAGTGCACCCCAAAGCTTGCGGCCTTCCCACCAACGGTCGTATGCCGTGTTAGTGCGAAAAACTAATAGCATAGACAGCACAAAACCAAGCAGGGTGTGCATTACAGGCAAGTTTTTTAAATTGCTGCTGTCAGATAGCTGAAAATATTCCAGCTTTAAAAAAGCGATGATGGCAGAGTAGATGCCGATGCCAACCATAAGTGGCAACAGTTTACGAAAAGTATCCGCCTTATGGAACCGAAAAATAAAAGTGAACCATTCCTTAGAGTTATAGCTGATCATGTTAATTGATAATTATGAAATGGATAATTGATAATTATGGCTAACAAACCGATTCTCTTTATAAATTATGTAACAATGCCGTTAAGTTAAGGATTTAAATGTTTGTCTTTACCTCATTTTAACTCTCTCCAAAGGAGAGGAAAGGTCTTAACTTAACGGAATTGAATTATGCAACTCAAATTTTTTGCACAGCGCCTATGTTCCTTAACGCCATTGCCTGAAAAGGTTATAGCAGCCCTTTAATTTTTTCAATAACTTCTTTGAGGTTGCTGATATCTTGCCCGCCTGCGGTTGCCAGGTTTTTTTGCCCGCCGCCACCACCTTTTATCAATGCCGCAACTTGTTCTTTAATCATCTTTGCAGCGTCAATATTTTTAGCGGCCACCACTGTTTCACTAATGCCAATTGCCACAAATGCTTTGCCATCAATATTGCTGCATAATACAATCAGTGCATCGTGCAAATGGCTTTTAAGGTCTGTGCATAATTTTTTTAGCGCATCGGCACTGCTTACTTCTATAATTTCGCCAACAAAAGTTACGTTATTAATTATCTCATCTTTTTGCAGTAAGCCGCTGCGGATGCCAACTAATTGCCTTGCTTCCAACCCATCATTTTTTTTAGATAAAGTACTGTTTTCTGCAAGGATATATTCAATAGATTTATTAATATCCTTCGTATTTTTTAATAGCCCCCTTATTTCTACTAGCGCCGTAAATTGTTCGTTGATGTAACTTTCCGCAGCGGCGCCACAAACAGCTTCTATCCTTCTAACCCCAGCTGCCACGGCGCTTTCGTGCTGTATTTTAAAAACGCCCAATTCACCGGTACTGCCCGCATGCGTTCCGCCACAAAGCTCAATAGAATATGCTGGGTCCATAATGACTACCCGTACAATATCTCCATATTTTTCGCCAAATAAAGCCATAGCACCAAGTGCAACTGCTTCATCTTTATGCATTGATTTTATTACCACCGGAATGTTTTCCCTTATCTTTTCATTTACCGATTTTTCAACTAATGCAATTTCTTCATTCGCCATTTTGGCGAAATGGCTAAAATCAAAACGTAAATAATCAGCATTTACCAAGCTTCCCTTTTGTGCTACATGCTTGCCCAGTACTGTGCGTAACGCTGCGTGCATTAAATGTGTGACGCTGTGGTGTACGGCAATATGCTGCCTTCTTGCAATAGCTACTTTTGCGGTAACTATTTCATTGATAGCCGCAGGTAATTTATCAGTAAAATGAATGATTAAGTCGTTTTCTTTTTTAGTGTTGGTTACTTCTATACTTTCATCGCCAAACTGCAACGTACCTATATCGCCAACCTGGCCGCCACTCTCCGCATAAAAAGGCGTGGAGGCTAAAATTAGTTGATAAGATTCTTTGCCTTTGGAGATTACCTTTCTATATTTTACAACGTTGGTCTCCGTTTCTAAATTATCATACCCAACAAATTTGTTGGGCGTATTATCCATAAGCGTTATCCAATCTTCCGTATCCAATATGGCGGCAGAACGACTGCGGGTTTTTTGTTGCTGCATTTCATTTACAAAGCCAGCTTCATCAACCTTTAAATTATTTTCTGCGGCAATCAGCCTTGTAAGGTCAATAGGAAAGCCATAGGTATCCAACAATTCAAAGGCTGTGGCACCATTAATTATTTTTGTATCCTGCGATTGGGCGATTGTTTCATCGATCCTTTTTAAGCCTTTATCAAGCGTGCGTAAAAAAGCTTCTTCTTCTTCCTTAACCACACGGCTTATAAATGGTAATTGCTGTTGTAATTCCGGAAATACATTTTCAAACTGCGTTGAGATGATAGGCAATAATTGAAACAATAAAGGCTGCTTATAATCCAGGTAAGAATAATAATACCGCACCGCCCTGCGCAATATCCTGCGTATAACGTAGCCTGCGCCTGTGTTTGATGGCAATTGCCCATCAGCAATAGTAAAAGAAATGGCACGGATATGGTCTGCAATAACCCTAAAGGCAACGCTCTCTTTATCATCACCAGCTTTATATCCTTTATTTACCAGCTTACTTATTTCAGCGATTGTGCCGGTAAAAATATCTGTATCGTAGTTGCTTTGCTTGTTTTGTATAACCCTTACTAAACGCTCAAAACCCATTCCGGTATCTACGTGTTTGGCTGGCAATGGCTCCAGGCTGCTATCTTTTTTTCTGTTAAACTGAATAAATACATTGTTCCAAATTTCAATTACCTGCGGGTGGTCATTGTTAACTAAACTGCTGCCTGCAAGCTGTTGCCTTTCTTCATCGCTACGGCAATCCACATGTATTTCAGTGCATGGGCCGCATGGGCCGATATCGCCCATCTCCCAAAAATTATCTTTTTTATTGCCTAATAAAATACGGTCCTCGGCTATGTATTTTTTCCACTCTGTAAACGCCTCTTCATCTTTTGGCAAGCCTTCTTTTTCGTCGCCTTCAAAAATGGTCACGTACAATTTATCCTTATCCAATTTATATACTTCTGTCAGTAATTGCCAGCTCCATTCAATGGCTTCTTTTTTAAAATAATCGCCAAAGCTCCAGTTGCCGAGCATTTCAAACATGGTGTGGTGGTAGGTGTCTACGCCTACTTCTTCAAGGTCATTGTGCTTGCCGCTTACACGCAAGCATTTTTGTGTATCAACGGCCCTGTAGTAAGGTGCTTTTTTATTGCCTAAAAAATAATCCTTAAACTGGTTCATGCCGGCATTGGTAAATAACAAGGTGGGATCATCTTTTAAAACAATGGGTGCAGAGGGCACAATAGTATGGTCTTTTGAGTGAAAAAAGTCGAGGAATTGCTGGCGTATCTGTGCACTCATCATCATAAACCTTTGTATTTTGGGTTATTTAATTTATCAATCTATATCTAATGCTGTTAAGTTATAACCTTTCCTTTGGAGAGGGTTATCGCGAGGTAAAGACAAACATTTAAATCCTTAACTTAATGGCATTGAATCTATATTCGTTAGTTCTTTAAAAAACTGTGGCGCAAAGGTAAGGAAAAGCTTATCTGATAACAGTCTTCATCAATCAATTGAAACAAGAAAATTTGTGTAAAAGGCTATACTATCAACAAGCGGTTACCTTGTTGCTGCCAAATAAAAAAACACTATTTTACAGGTTAATTTATATTTACCTTTTTAACAGATAAATTAAAAAGCCTTTTGTGGCTTGGCTTTAATGAAGAAAATTAAATACTACTATAACACCAATACGCTCCGCTACGAAAAGCTGGTGACACCTTTTAGGGTAAAGCTGTTGCGGATATTTGGGTTTCTTTCTGCGCTGCTGGTTAGTTGTACGCTGGTAATTTCGTTGTACACTAAGTTTATACCAAAGCCTGCAGATAGAGAATCTAAATTGAAGTACGATGCCATTAAAGATAATTATAGCACGCTTGGTGATAAAGTAGCAACGCTGCAGCAACAAATGGCAGAGCTGGAAAAAAGAGATAATGAAGTATACCGCTCCAT
>JAYVUJ010000303.1:0-3857 GCA_043788035.1 Ferruginibacter sp.
GCGCTAATGCGGAACGCCCTTACTGCCCAATGTAAATATTCAGCCCAGTTTGTTTTGCGTAATGGCAAGCCTTCACGTATGGCAGGCTCATCAATCTGTATAATTTTTATGCCTGCTTTTTCAAGGTCACTTACTTCATCACGTATTGCTAAAGCTATCTGCGTACAGGTTTCGCTGCGTGGCTGGTCGTTGCGTACAAAGCTCCATTGTAAAATTGTTACAGGGCCGGTAAGCATGCCTTTTACTAAATGTTTGGTGAGCGATTGCGCGTAAGTGCTCCACTTTACCGTCATCGGCGCAGGTCGGCTAACATCGCCATAAATTATCGGTGGCTTAACACAGCGGCTGCCATAGCTTTGTACCCAGCCGTTTTTTGTAAAGGCGAAGCCTGATAGTTGCTCACCGAAATATTCCACCATATCGTTGCGTTCAAACTCGCCATGCACCAGTACATCAATGCCGGCATCTTCCTGAAAACGGATGGTAGCTTCAGTTTCTTTTTCTATCAGCACATCATACTCAGCTTGAGAAATTATGCCTTTTTTAAATGATGCCCGCCAGCTTCTAACCTCCATAGTTTGCGGAAAAGATCCAATAGTTGTAGTTGGGAACAATGGTAGTTTTAAAGCGGCTTGTTGTTTTACCCTACGTAAAGCAAAAACATTGGCACGTTGCGCATCAGCGCCTGTTATAGCCGCTACACGCTGTTTCACCAAATTGTTATGTATCAACGAAGAAGTAAGTTTATCTTCAGCAGCATTGATATTATTAAATAATTTCCGTTGCAATGCTGCTGTATTTTCGCCATCAGCCAATTGCGCAAGCGTTACTACTTCATCAATTTTTTGTTTGGCAAATGCCAGCCAGTCTTTTATCGCCGAAGGCAATGTTTTGTCGTTTGTTTCTACATCAAGGTCGCAGGGCGAGTGTATCAGCGAGCAGGAAGGTGCTATCCAAACCCTATCTTTACCAATGGCTTTTATGGCTTTATTTATTATGACAAGGGATTGCTCAAAATTATTCTTCCAAATGTTGCGGCCATCTACTACACCTAAAGAAAGGTTGGTTTTTGATGTAATAAAATCAGCCGTTAAAATGTCATCCAATTGCAATGGGCAGCGTATTAAATCGAGATGTATGGTGTGTACCGGCAGGCTTACAGCCGTTACCAGGTTTTCTCCATAACAATCAAAGTAACTAGCCAAAATAATATGCAGGTTAGGAAATTTGCCTTGTATTTCATTATACGTTTTTACCACCACTTGCCGCTCTGCTTCGGTAAGGCCAAGCGCAAGGCAGGGCTCGTCAAATTGAATGTAGTGCGCATTGTTGTCGTCTAATGTTTTCAATACTTCCAGGTACACTGGCAACAAATTCTTTATCAGTTCCAGCCTGTGGAACCCCGCTTCTTTTTCTTTGCCCAATAACAAATAACTTACCGGCCCAAGCAGTACTGGCTTAGTGTTAAAGCCTAATTGCTTTGCCTCTAAAAACTCGTTCAGCACTTTGTTTTTGTATAGGCTAAATTGCTGGCTGGCGGTAAACTCCGGCACAATGTAATGGTAGTTGGTATCAAACCATTTCGTCATTTCCATTGCGGTAACATCATGGCCATCTTTTTGATAACCTCTTGCCATGGCGAATAGCAGGTCAATGTCGGGCAACTGTTTTTCTTCCATCAGGCTATGATAACGCTCTGGTATGGCGCCTATCATCAGGCTGGTATCCAGCACCTGGTCGTAAAACGAAAAATCGTTGCAGGGTATCAGCCCAATGCCTGCCTCTTTTTGCAGTTGCCAGTTTTGCTGGCGGATGGTTTTGCCTGCCTGCAATAATTGCTGCGCAGGCAGTTTGCCGAGCCAGTACTGCTCGCTTGCTTTTTTTAGCTCACGTTGGCTGCCTATCCTCGGGTAGCCTAAGTTGTGTGTTTGCATGTTAAACTTTTAAAATGATAAAATCAGTTAAAAGCCCCTTGCTGAAACCAAAAAAATGTTTTGTAAAATAAAATCGAGGAGAGGGTATTAGGCACGTAAAACCACAACAATAAGTATTGCTATAAAATAAAATATGCCAAAGCCTGCCAACTGCTTCATTCCACGAAAGCATTGTCAATACGATAAAGGCAGGTCTCCTGGCTTGTAACATTTTAATCGCTCTTCCCATACCGCATGGCGGCACAGTGAGCATAATTGATAAAAACTTTTACGTTACCTACAGTTGCGGGACAGCTTGTGATTTGCGCACAATTCCCTATTAATTTACGTAAAGTAAAACCCTTATCGTTTTGTATTGAGTAAAGTAAAGAACTTATGAAAAACAAATGTACAATAGTTTTTTGTTTATTATTTTTTCAGTTCAAGATGCCGTCAAATTACGCATTTGTATCAGCAACTGGTAGAATTCTCAATTCATAATTTTTAATCCTTAATTGGCTTTTTTTGTTGTCCCAACCAAGGCGCTATGGTCGGCTTCATAGGCGTCGCACTCTTTTACATCGGTTTTTCAAGGATCATTTTCCACTATGTATGGGGGTATGTTTGTGCAATATTTTAAGCGGCACCTTAATAACAGCAAGGCTAATTATAAAATAAGCCTTTAATTTCTCATTTCGAAAATTAAGAAGATGTAACAATCAACCGCAGCCTTCTTTATTTGTTACTTTTGCACAAGATTTAAAATCATGCACTTCCTTAAAAAATTATGGCAAAAATCGCAATCAATATAGCAACAGGCAGTTTACAGCAACAAGAAATTATAGTGGGCATAGATTTAGGCACTACCAACAGCCTGGTGGCAATCATCCACCCCGAAACAAAAATGCCCATTGCGCTTAAAGAACACAATAGCAGTTCGCTGGTGCCATCGGTTGTGCATTTTGATGGACATGGAAACGTAACAGTTGGCGAAGCTGCTAAAAATTTCCTTATTTCCGAGCCGCAGAATACCATCTTTTCTGCCAAGCGCCTAATGGGTAAATCGTATAACGACATCAAAGAAAATGCCTCTTTTTTCTCTTACAAAGTAATAGATGATAATACCCAAAGCCTGGTAAAAGTGCAGGTAGGCAACAAGTTTTATTCTCCGGTAGATTTATCTTCTTTCATTTTAAAAGAATTAAAACAACGGGCGGAACACATTTTAAAAACACCTGTAAACAAAGCCGTAATAACAGTGCCCGCTTACTTTAATGATGCCCAAAGGCAAGCCACCAGGGATGCCGGCAAACTCGCAGGGCTTGATGTATTGCGCATTGTAAACGAACCAACAGCAGCAAGTCTTGCTTATGGCTTAGGGTTGCATAAAGAGGAAGAAAAAACCATTGCCGTGTACGACCTTGGCGGCGGTACTTTCGATATCTCCATCTTAAAAATAAGCAATGGTATTTTTGAAGTTTTATCTACCAACGGCGATACTTATTTAGGCGGCGACGACATTGATAACAGCATTGTAAAATATTGGCTGCAGCAAGCCGGTATCAGCGAAGACGAATTAAAAGCCAATAAAGAATTTGCGCAGGCTATCCGGCTGAAAGCAGAAGCCGCAAAGATCCATCTTTCTGACAACGACTATTTTGAAGGAGTGCTCAATGGCGATCAATTAATTATCAGCAAAGAAACATTGCAGGCATTGATACAGCCAATGGTTGATAAAACAATAGCCAGTTGCGTAAATGCGTTAAAAGATGCGGGCTTAAAAACGAAGGATATTAATGTAGTTGTAATGGTAGGCGGTTCCACAAGAGTGCCGATGATAAAGGAAAGCATCAGCAAATTTTTCGGTAGGGCGGTAAACGATACGGTAAATCCGGATGAAATAGTTGCACTTGGCGCAGCTATACAAGCAGATATTTTAGCGGG
>JAYVUJ010000304.1:0-3246 GCA_043788035.1 Ferruginibacter sp.
CGCCCTTTCGCGGCAAAATTCTTCACTCCATCGCCACCGTCACCGTTGGCGGTTTGGCGTAGTCATTCCACAGCCGCTCCAATTCCACCTTGTCCGCCGGGCCGTCGGCGATGACGAAGCGGTAGCGCGAGATGTAGGGCTTGCCCGGCGTGATTTCCCAGTCGCCGGACTGCGATGGCGCGACGCAGAGCTGCGGGTTCTTCGGGTTCAGGCGCAGCGGCTGCGGCGAGCGGAAGTTGTCCGGGTGAATCAGCACCACGAGGCCCGCCGCCGCCCCGGCCACCTGGCCGCCCATGTGAACCCAGTTCGCCTTCGAGTTGTCGCCCTGCTTCCGGTCGTCGCCGTTGGAGGTGAGAAACGTGACTGCGTTCACCGGGTCCCACGCCGCTTGGCCGCGCACGCCGAGGCCACCGTAATAATACTTCGGCAGCTTCACCGGACTCGCACCCGCGCACTCCTGCGTCGAGACGAAGTCGAGCAGCCACGCCTTGCCGC
This sequence comes from Ferruginibacter sp., assembly GCA_043788035.1. GTDB lineage: Bacteria > Bacteroidota > Bacteroidia > Chitinophagales > Chitinophagaceae > Ferruginibacter. The sequence continues at coordinate 496 of JAYVUJ010000304.1, forward strand.
CGCTGGCCGCGACGTTGTAAGCGGTCATGTTTTGCTAATTACCAGTTTTTGCATATTGCATAGGTGAATAATGGTGTAATTGCTATCTGCCTGTAACGATACTATTTCGTCAACTTCAATAAAACTAATACCCCCCAATTGTGGTAATGCAATTTTTTTTGGTGGTGTTTTTTTTGCTATTGTTTGTAATAAATGTTCTAGTAATTCTTTGTTTTGTTGGGTAGCAGTGGGGCTAATAAGTGCCATTTTTACTTTTGCTACAGCCTTTCGTAGTTCATCAATATTAATAGGTTTTAAAATATAGTCTACCGCACTGGCTTTTATTGCTTGTAGTGCATACTCGTTGTAAGCTGTTACAAAAACAACTTTAAAATTTGGCTTTGCTAATCCGTTTAACAATTGAAAACCATTTTCGCCTGGCATATTAATATCTAAAAAAACAACATCGGTACTATTGTGGGTTAGCCAATCTCTCGCATCATTTGCATTTTGCACTTTTCCTACTACTATTACATCTTCACAATCGTTTTGTAGCAAAAATTGTAAGCTTTCTAAATTATTAAACTCATCATCTATTAGCAACGCTTTAAGCATACATTCAATACTTGAAATTTAAAGATAATCATTAATGAATCTTTTTGTAAACAGTTGTGCAACTACTTATAATGGTTGAGCATAGTATAAATTGAATGAGTAATCGGAAAGTTATAGCTACAACTTACCCACCGTATTTTATTATTTTGTAAGTGTTAAACCTTTATTATGTTTACTGTTCAAACTGCTTATGATAACACTTAATACCCAAAAACAAATTTTTAGCCAACACGGCTTTGCCAATATAGTGCTAGATGCTAGCACCAATCAAAAATCGTTACACGCTGGAAAGACGATTGAAGCTGCAACAAGTATTAGCCCTTTTAGTGCAAAAGCAGTGTGTAATGCACCTTCGTATTTAACCATTCAAACTGGTAATAATAAGCACATTACATTGTTACCAGATTTTTTACAATATGTAAATCATAGTTGCCAACCCAATGTTTTTTTTGATACTACTTTAATGCAGTTAATTGCTCTGAAACATATTGAAATTAATGAAGAATTTCGATTTTTTTATCCATCATCAGAATGGCAAATGACACAGCCGTTTGTTTGTAATTGTGGTGCAAGCAACTGTTTGCAATTAATACAAGGTGCCGCCTATTTAAGTAGCCCTATTATAAAACAATATCAATTTACCGATTATATTAAACAGCAATTAGCCAATATTTAGAACAATATATAAATAATTTTTATCAGTTATTCAACCTTTATTATAGCTTTAAATAGTACTTTCTAAAAAAAATGGCTACCCAACTACACCCAACTATACCGCTTCATAAATTAAAAGTTTGGGTACTAGCACCACATGTACAAACGCAGGATGCTAACTTAAATTATTATTACGATTTTAGCCAAAGTATTGCAGAATATACAGTTGTATTTGCACAATTACATATCACTTGGCAATGGCAGCCTGTAACCATGCAAGATTATGAAACAATAATTAATACAATTGCTGCTGAGAGAGATTTACAATACATTTATCCTATTGTTTTTAATTTGTGCGATGGTGATGAAGTAAATGACACACCTGGCATTTCGGTAGTAAAATTATTAGCTGAAAAGCAATTAATTTATACCGGTGCAGATGCAAATTATTATACAATTACCACCTCTAAAATTAGTATGAAGCAGGCTTTTGGTATTGCTAATGTTGCAACCCCAAAGTGGAAAGCTATTTTGCAACCACATCAAACAATTACCGAACTATTTAGTCTGTTGGGTACACCAATAATTGTAAAACCATCTGTGGCTGGTGGTAGTATGGGTATTGGGGTTAAAAATGTGGTAAGTACATTTATGCAACTAGAAACGCAGGTACAGCGCATGTTTCAAGGGTATCATGGTTGGCAATTAACAACAGATGGTTTGGTTGCCGAGGCATTTATAAATGGACCAGAATATACTGTGTTAATTGTGGGTAACTATAATAATAAAACAAATGCTATTATTTATCCACCTGTAGAAAGAGTATTTCATGCGAGCTTATCAGAAAATGAAAAATTTTTATCGTTTGATAGACTTTGGGAAATTTATGAAGATGAAAATCCTATGCCAAACGGTGCTAATTTTTATGAATATGCAGTGCCTGAAATTACTTTGCACGAAGCAATTAAGCAGTTAGCCTGGGATGCGTATGTTGCCGTAAAAGGTACAGGTTATACAAGGGTAGATATACGAATGGATAAAGCAACTGGCATTTTATACGTATTAGAAGCAAATGCCCAATGCGGTATTAGCGAAGATGAAAATTTTACCAGTATTGGGGCAATATTAAAATTTGCCAATACAAGTTTTACAGAGTTAGTAATACAGATAATTAATAACAGTATTAACCGCTGATTAACGATGATTTTATAAATTATTTGCCATGATTTTTATCGTAGCATACCTTTTAAAAAAACTTCCTTATGGTTAATTGATAATTAAAATAATTGTGGTAAATATCAGGGTAAATCATATTAGTCATAATCTATCAGTGGCTACTCAACTTAAAGTTTGTGTGCTATTGCCAGACTATGCAACTTCAGCTATTGATTATCAATATTACGACCCGCCTAGAGAGCTGCAACCGCTACTGCCAAATGATACGGTTGATACTGTTTTTTTAAATAAACTAACTACTTACAAACAGCTTAAAGCCCTGCAGCA
>JAYVUJ010000305.1:0-4627 GCA_043788035.1 Ferruginibacter sp.
ACCAACATTATTTCTAACTCCCACAGCACCGATGATGATTTTAATACTGCCTTGCAAGAACAGCACCAGTACCGGTACAACAGCAAAAAACAACCCGTACAAATGCTGCGGATAAAAAACCAAAAAGACTCGGCGCTAATTGACTTTATATTGGATGAGCAGGGCAACGTAACCGATGAAATAAATGCTACGCCCAATGGCCAGCATTACTATTATTATTACGATGCTAAGAACAGGCTTACCGATATTGTCAAATTTAACGTGGTAATTGGCAAACTTAGGCCAGACTTTACTTTTGAATATAACAACAGCAACCAGGTAACCCAAATGGTAGCCGTAGAAGAAGGCGTAAACCGTAACTACTACACCTGGAAATATGTGTATAACGATGGGCTACGGATAATTGAAAAATGCTTTAGTAAAGAAAATGTTTTGCTTGGGTATTTTGAGTACGAGTATAAGTAGGGCACCCCCATCCCCTAAAAGGGTGTAATACAAAAGGTCACTTTAGGTAATAGGCTTTTTAAACAACCAATGTTAATTCATCTGCAAAAGGTAACCTTAAGATACCCGCAAATACGGAGATTTTAAAGATACCTTTTTGATTGAGTGTATAGGTTGCCGGACTGCTATAATTATTTAATCCTTTTAGATTCACTATCCAGCCCTGTTTTTCTATCGCTTGAACTTTTAATTTGGTTGCTGCCAAAGCGATAGCTCACTGTTAGGCGCCCTGTCTGGCTTTCAAAAGTTCCGTTGCCCCTCATGTATGCGCCGCCAAAATCGGCGATCGAGCGCCAGGGCTCTGCGGTGTGCAGAATATCTGTAGCAGAAATTTTTACGGTCATGTTTTTATGCAGCAATAATTTTTGCAGCCCAACATCAATCCCGCCTTGCGCCTTACTTTTCCAGGTGGCGCCCCAAATGCCTGGCCCATTAAAATAGCCGCTCAATTCTGCCGTATAATCTTTACCCAAAATAAAGGTTTGCTGAACGTAAGCACCATACAATGGAATAGCTACTTTTAAAGCCTTGCCGCCAATGGTACCACTGAATTTTTGGTAGCTAAGCCAAATATTGGCATAACCACTCCACCATTTATTTATTGGTGTAGCAGAACCGATATTAGCCCCGAAAATATTTTGAGTGGCTAGATTTTGTTGTTGTATAAACGTGGCATTTTTTGCGGTATCAGTTATTAAGGTAGCATAATCTTTTACATGGCTATAACTGATGGATGTATTGATTAGCCCCATAAAAGTATGCGTTAGCTCAATATTATCAGTGTATTGCGGGCGTAAAAAAGCATTGCCCTTTTCATACGTCAGCTCGTCCAGTTTATTTTCAAAAGGGTTTAGGTCCTGGTAAGTAGGGCGGTCTATGCGCCTGCTATAGGTAAGGTTAAGCGTATGGTTTTTATGCAAGTTCCACGTAACGGCTGCACTGGGAAAAAGGTTGGTGTAATTTCTTTTAACCCTGTTATCTGCCTGTACAATCCCGTCTTCTCTTGTAAGGTCGCCATCGCTACTTGTGTGTTCCATACGCAAGCCGCCTTGTATGCTCCACTTAGCATTTAGCTGCTGCTGATAATTTACATAGAGCGCATTTACATTTTCTTTATACTTAAATTTATTGCTCCTGTCTAAAATTTTAACCGGTAAGCCGGCAGAGTCATCGTTAAAAAAATCGAAGGTATTTTTAGTTGTTACAAAAGCTGTTTTGCCACCATACCCAACTTTACCTTTTCCTAACTTTTGTTCTATATCAATTTTTACCGTGCGTATATCTATATCTGTAGGCGTATAATTTCTGTTGATGATGCTGTATAAAAGATTGTTGTTGTTGCCAAAATAATTGTTGGGCTGGTAGCTTCGTCCAGTACCTCTGAAAAGCCCGTAATCCGCATCAAAATTCACTTCTGTACCACTGGTATCCGCATAACGGTAATTTACATTTAAGTTAACATTGGTGCGGCTTCCGGGCACTTTATTAGATGCTTCCAACTTTTTTATAAACTGTCCGGTAGGGTTATAATAGATAGGTGTAGCGCTCGCACTCGTCATAGTATTATCACCAAAATTTCCGGTTGCCATTATACCCACTGTATGTTTGGCATTTAAAAAATAATCGGCGCCAACTTTTACATTTATACTTTTTTCGTGGTTACTATTTAGGTTGCGCTGGTCGTATAAAGTATCCTTTTGAATGCGGTACAGGCTTAACTTATTTTCGTAACGGCCAATATTACCGCCAATATTACTAAACAAGTTTACTTTTTTATCACGGTAATTTAAGGCTACGGAACCATTGGCTTTTGGTGTAACGCCCTGCACCAAGCCCAGGTTAGCGCTGCCATTGGTGCCAAATTTTTTATTCTTTTTTAAACGGATATTTACTATGCCCGCATTGCCGCTGGCATCATATTTTGCGCTGGGGTTGCTTATCATTTCTATAGCCTCAATATCATTACTGTTGATGCTTTTTAAATAGGCGGCCAGGTCTTTGGTATCCAATTGCATCATCTTGCCATCAACATAAATTTTTACGCCAGTCTTGCCTTTCATATTGATGTTGTAGTTGTTGTCTGTCGTGATGCCAGGGCTTTTTTGCAGCAGCTCATACGCATTGCTTCCGGTAGCGTTAATGCTTGCTTCTACATTAAACACAGTCTTGTCCGCACGCACTTCTATCAATGGCTTTTTGGAAGTAACAGTAACGCCTTGCAACTTGTTGACGGCTGTTTGTAGCGCAATAGTTTTAGCATGGTAATTATCTCCTGATTTTAATAAAAAGGCCTCTCCGTATTTAGTATTAAAGCCTACGGCAGAATAACTTATTATCAGCTTACCCGTATCTTTTATACTAATTTCAAATGCACCTTCCTTATCGGTAACGGCCGCTTTTATAAGGCTGCTATCTATTTTATTTAAAAGAGAAATGGTAACAGCTTGCAAGGGCTTTTTGCTGTTGTCGGTTACGGATCCATTTACTTTACTGCTTTGCTGAGCCATAGATTGCAAGCCAGTAAGCAGTAGTAAAGCGATGGCGGATAAGATTGCCTTTCTCATCGTAATAGATTTGGTTTAATGATTGAAGTGCAAAAAAATGAAAAAAAAAACGCCTGATGCAGTTAATTATGATGGATTAACAAATTTTTAATATGAGCGGTGAGCTGTTGTGGTAGCAGGTATGATAAGCGGAAATTATAGTGTATGAGTGTATTTTGTATTTGCAGCCTTAAAAAGTTGATAAACTCTCCTACATTTATCTAAAAACTAACAGGGCATTTATTAAGTTATTAAAATAAGCCAGCATCAATCCTTAATTCCATTTCATCAATTTTTCACACTTAGATGAATTTATATCTTTACCTGTAAAGGCATTATCTATCATTAATTTATCAAGGAAATTTTCTACTTCATCGTTCTCTACAACTTTTAAAAGAATATCAATTTCATCGGGCGTCCAGGTGGCACGTTGCTTTTTTACAGAAAAGGTTGGCTCTTTTAATCCCATTTTTTTGCAATAAAATTGTTCCCATACCCTGAAATTTTGATGATATGCCCAACTTTCGACACCACCTTCTTATAACTGCTTATTATATTATTTTACATTTTTTGTGGTTTTAAACCCCAAATTAATGTACGGTAATCCTGAAATATAAAAGATAATTCACTTTATACTTCACCCAATCACCACTTCGTTATAATCGCTTCCAAAACCAATCACATTATCGTACGGGGTAAAATCTTCTTTGGGATGTGCAGTTGTTAGTACGAAGGTGCGCATGCCGGCGTTGTGGGCGCTCTCTACGCCTTTGGGGGCATCTTCAAAAACGATGCAGTCTTTCGGGTGGATGCCTAGTGCTTCGGCGCACTTTAAAAATGTATCGGGGTGTGGCTTGCTAATGCTTACGTCATCGGCACTTACCACTACCGGAAAGTACTGGCGCAGGTTTAAATTATCCAACACAAAATCTATATTGAAAGGAATTGCCGCAGAGCCTATTGCCATTGGTATGCCGGCTGCTTTTGCGGCGTCTAATAATTGTTGCAGGCCATCTATCAATGCCAATTTGGGCAGGTAACTTTTTTGATAGCGCTTTTCCTTTTCCATAGATAATTCATGCATGCGGGCTTGTGTAAAAAAATCTTCGCCAAAAATACGGATGAGTAGTTCTGCATTTTTGCCGTACATCTGCACCTTTACTTCATCCCAGCTTAGGCCTGCCTTCAGGTCGTTGTTTAAAATGTCAAACCAGGCTTCGGCGTGGTAATACATATCGTCTATTACGGTTCCATTCAGGTCGAATAAAAATGCTTTTGCGTGTAGTTTTGTCATTAATATTTTATTATTGGTTTACTGGTTTAGTGGTTGATGGATAAGCTGTAGCCAACGCTTACGAAATTTACTTTAGATGGCTGCAAAATAAAAGCATTCTCGCTTATTTTATTTGTAAAATAAAATTGAAATCTAGTTAATTTACCAAATACTTCTATTTAACATGATTGTATAAGCCACAGAATTGAGTTATTCTTTGTAAGAATTTTTGAAATTTATTGGAAGATTATTTCAAGGTGGTAAAAAATTCCTTGTAATAATTAATTTTCTTACAAAGAATTGCTTA